>NZ_CZPZ01000036.1 GCF_001458775.1 Candidatus Nitrospira nitrificans | reverse complement strand
AGCCAACCGTTCCGGTAGCACCACAGCCGCAATCGGATAACGAGGCCGTACAACCCAGCAACCCAGTACAGCCCTTTGCGGACCGGTTGTCCAGGATGCAAGAACGCCATATCAGCCCGCGCTGCTCATATCAGTTTGTCGCGAAATTGTGGAACATCGTTGATCGTGAAGCGTATTTCGTATCTCGCAAGCGAAGATACAGGCACACTCTTCTCCTCCTGCGCTTCACGCTCGCTCGCCTCGCGGACTCATCGATGCGGGCCGCGAAGCGGGCTTCACGAACAGCGAGCCACGAAGGACGACACAGGAGTCAGACACGTTTCGATCAGGTCCACACTTTGCTTCAAGGCGCCTTGGTTGTCCAGCACCGCCTGTTTAGCGGCTTGCCCCACACGATAACGAGTTTCGGACTGACCGAGCCATTCTTCAAGAGCGGCAACGAGGTCCTCCATTCCCCCCACGCGGCGACCTCCTCCGGCCTCGGACAAGAGCGCCGCAACCTCGGCACAATGGTCCGTATACGGCCCAAACATGACGGGCGTGCCCCACACGGCCGGTTCCAACAAATTGTGCCCGCCCACAGGAACGAGGGTCCCGCCGACGAATGCCACAACGGCTTCGCGATACGCGCGAGCCAGCTCTCCCCTCGTGTCCAGAATAACCACGCGCGGACCGGACCGTTTCTCCCGGATCTGACTTTTGCGTTGCACCTCAAACCCGGCTTCTCGGAGCATGATCTCCACTCGTTCCACCCGTTCGATATGACGAGGGGCCAACATGAGCACGGTTGAGGGATAAGTCCTGACGATCCGCCCATACGCCGAGACCAGCAATTCCTCTTCTCCGGGATGCGTACTGCCCGCCAGAATTAATCGTTCGTCCTCATCAAGTCCGAAGCTCCGACGGAGCGAATCGTCCGAGCCGGCATCCGGCAATGGTTGATCAAACTTGATATTCCCGGTCACGTGAACGCGCGACGGTTCAGCGCCCAACGCAACAATACGCTGTCGATCCCTGGCGGATTGCATTAAACAAAGTGTCAGCGTCTGAAGCACCGACCGATAGAAGGAGCGAATCACGGGCAGATCCTGACGACCGAATGACCGCGACGACAGCCTCCCGTTCACCAACACCGAGGGCACATCCTGCTCGCGTAAGGTCCACAGTAGGTTCGGCCAGAGTTCGGTCTCGACAAACAGGTAGAGCAATGGACGCAGGCGTCGAACCCTTCCAGCGACCGCCCATGGAAAATCAAGCGGAGCGTAGCGATGCTCGGCAATGCCTGCCAAGCGTTGTTCGACCGCCTCCCGCCCTGTTTCCGTCACGGTTGTGACAACATAACGAAGCTCCGGATGGCGTTTGTGCAGCGCCTTCACCAGCGGGGTGACGGCCACGACTTCGCCGAGCGACACCGCGTGAATCCAGATGACTGGTTTGTCTAGCCTGTCCCGTCGATGAGATAGACCGAATAGACCGGATAGACCTTCCTCCAACCCGAACCTCTGGGCCAGTCCGGGTCGGCAACGTGGCTTGGCGAGGAGGACTCCCAGAATCACAGGGAAGGCGAGCAGAAGACCGATATTGTAGAGAAGCTTCCACATGATGACGAAGTTAGCCGTGAGAAGTAAAAGGTGAAACGTCCTGCTAAATTTCCGAACCTCCTACGTTTCACGCCTCACGTTTCACGCTTCACGTCTTCTTCCGCTTGCTCCGTCAGCCGATTGAGGACCGTTTCAAGTTCAAGGCGTGTCGCCTCAAGCGAGGCATCATCGGCTTCGCGCGAGACCCAGAGCGGATTGCCGTAGAGAAACAGCCCTCTCGAAAAGGGGTACGGGACCATGTAGCGATCCCAGCTCGCAAAGAGTTTTTTTTTGAGCAGGCAAAGGCGAGCGGCACGATCGGAAGGCCCGTCGCTTTAGCCAGATGGATCACTCCAAGCTTTGCCACGTGACGAGGTCCCTTCGGGCCGTCCGGCGTCACCACCACATCCCGGCCGGACCGGCCGAGTTTGATCAGCGCCCGAAGCGCGCCGGCGCCTCCGCGCGTACTGGACCCCCGCACCGCTTCGTGGCCGAACCGGGCAATGATCCGAGCGATAATTTCCCCATCGCCATGCCGGCTGATCAGCACATGGGACCCGGTTCCTCGATAGCCGAACGGAATCATCAATTGCTGGGCATGCCAAAAGGCCAGAATGATGTGACGCCCCTCCCGATACACCGCCTCCATTGCCTCGTGGCCTTGGGTTTCATAGCGCATCGAGCGCGCGATACTTCGAAGGACCGCGGCGGCAACCGGGGGCAGCAGTGAACACTTGATCCATTGTTCGACACATTTTTTCAAATTCTTCACGCTCTGAAACTCATCACCCATCAACCATGGTCCGACATTTCTTCATACAAGCCCACATTATTCATGACGGTTCGTGACGGAACCGCCGAGCCGCCACGCGAAACGGGCACGCGGAGTCGCGAGGAAGGGAGGCATACTCGAAACAGTATGTCGACCGCCCGAGCGGCGAGCCTGCCCGCTTGGCCGTGCGCTTGCGCACGTAGCCACGTCTGTTGCAGCGGCGTATCGACGGTTGCAGTAAGCGTTCATGAATAATGTGGGCTGGTCACATCCTGGAATTGCAGGGCGTGTAGTCGTCGATAGACGCCTCCCCGCCGAAGCAATTCGTCATGGGAGCCCATTTCAACGATAGCCCCTCGCTCTAAGACGATGATGCGATCCGCGCTTTGAATAGTCGAGAGCCGATGCGCGACCACCAACGTCGTTCGATTCTTCATCAAATTGGCCAAGGCCAACTGGACGATCCGTTCGGATTCGGTGTCGAGCGCCGAGGTCGCTTCATCCAGGATCAGCAACGGCGGATCACGAAGAATGGCGCGAGCGATCGCCAATCGTTGCCGCTCGCCCCCCGACAGCTTGACCCCGCGCTCCCCGATGATCGTATCGTACCCTTTCGGCAAACGAAGGATAAAGTCGTGGGCATAGGCGAGCTTGGCCGCTTGTTCCACATCGAACGGATTGGCGTCGGACCTTCCGAACGCGATGTTGTTCCGAACGGTATCGTCAAATAAGAAAATTTCTTGCGAGACAATCCCGATATGGCTTCGCAGCGATTGCAACTCATACGACGTCAAGGGGATGCCGTCCAGAAAAATACTTCCCGCCGTCGGTTCATAGAAGCGCGGCAACAAACTAACCAATGTGGTCTTTCCACTTCCGCTGCTTCCCACAAGCGCCACGACTTCGCCGGGCTTGATGGAGAGATCGATATCGGCGAGGGCCGGAACCGATTGATTCTCATACCGCAGGGAGACGCCTTGGAATTCGATGGCCCGATTGATCCCCGACAGCGAGACCGTCCCGCGATTCCGAGACTGCTCGGTTTCTAAATCCAATACGTCAAAGACTCGATCGGCGGCCGCCAGGGCCTGTTGGATCAAATTGTTGGCCCCGGAGAGTTTTTTGATCGGCGTATAGGCCATAAACATGGCGGCCAGGAACGAGAAAAATGCACCGGGGGTCATCATCTCGTGGATGACCAAATAGCCGCCGTACCAGATGATGGTCGCCACACCGATCACCCCGATGACTTCCATCTGCGAGTGGCCGATCGACCAGACTTGATTGCTTTTCAGGGTGGTCGCAAGCACCTTACGGTTCCGCCCGCCGAATCGCTCCGCTTCCGCATCTTCCCGCCCGAATGCCTTCACCATTCTGATGCCGGAAAAGATTTCTTGGAGCGTTGAGGACATGTCACCCATTTGCTCTTGCCCGCTGGCAGCCAATCGTTTCAACCTCTGTCCGACCCGCACCATGGTCAGCGCCGACAGCGGGATCACGATCAGAGACAGACCCGCCAGTCTCCAATTCTGATAGAGGATGACCCCGACCATGGCCACAAACGTCAGGCAGTTTTGAAAAATATCCTTCACGACACTCGAGGCCGCGTTGGCCATCAGTCCCACATCATTCACGACACGAGAGACCAGACGCCCCGACGTATTCGCATCGTGAAACCCGATGGAGAGTCGCATGAGCCGTTGAAACAGTTCCTGCCGGATGTCGGCCACAACCCGATTCCCGACATAGGCCATTAAATAGCCCACCCCATAGCTGAACAGGGCTTTCAAGACCGCCACTCCCAAGATCGCCAGCGGCAGCACCAACAACAGCTGCTCGTTTTTTTCGATAAAGATGCCGTCCAGAACCGGCCGAGCGAGCCAGGCATACACGCCGCTCAAGACCGCCACCAGCCCCGAGCAGACGAAGGCCGCATAGAACCGCAGACGATACGGTTTCACATAACTCATGAGCCGCTTGAATCGTGCTATGCCTGACATGCCGCCAACACCACCTCTGCCGCCCGGACGGACGCGCCTGGCTCCCCCAACGCTTCTCGCACCTGTGCCAGACTTCGCTTCATTTCGTGATAGACTGACGGATCTTCCAAGATCCGCAGCGCCTCTTCGTAGAGCCGCTGACCGGTGGCCTCATCCTGCAACAGCTCCGGCACGACCGATCGACCTGCCACCAAATTCACAAGTCCGATCCATTTGACTCGAAGGAAAAAACCCGCGATCCAAAACTCCCATGCGGTCGTTCGGTAGAACAGCACCATGGGAGTGCCCACGACGGCTGCTTGCAGCGTGGCGGTACCCGACGCCACCAGCAACAAATCCGATACGGCCATCACTTCACTGGCTTGTTCTTTGACCAGGGTGACAGGAACCGAGCTTTGTCGCAAGAGTGGCTGCAGCAGATTATCCTGAATTGTGGAGGCCTGCGCCAAGATAAACTTCGTTTTGGGATCCCGGCGGGCCAACTGCGTCGCGGCCTGGATGAGAATCGGCAGCAGCACCTGTACTTCATGCGTCCGACTCCCCGGCAACAAGCCGATCACACGCTCATCAGGAGAGAAGCCAAACCGGGCGCGAAGCGCCGTCCGGTCGTAGGAGCCTTCAACGGCATCCAAGATGGGATGGCCGACGAACGTGCAGGGCATCCCCGCCGTGTCATAGAGGGGTTTTTCAAAAGGCAGAATGACCAATACCTGATCGACTCGTTTCTTAATCCAATACATCCGCCAGGCTCCCCAGGCCCAAATCTGCGGCGCGACATAATAGAACACGCGCAACCCGGCGCCTTTGGCAAAATAGGCGTACCGCAAGTTTAATCCGGGATTGTCGACAAAGATGACCGCATCCCACGGTTCGGACCGAAACAATCGCCGCATGAAGAAAAATCGCCGGATGATCGCCACCAACACCAAGGGTCCCACCATGCCCATCACGTCGAACTGCCCCATCCTGCAGACCAATTGCACGCCGGCCGCCTCCATCGCCGCCCCGCCGATCCCAGCCAGCGAGACCTGAGGGGCCTTGGCTCTGAGCGCCTTGGCCAGATTGGCTCCGTGGAGGTCGCCGGAAGCTTCGCCGGTAATGATCAGGATACGCGCCATGGTGATTGAGTGGAGCACAGGTCATGACCGAGATTCGACGCACGCAGCCGAGGCGGCACGGGACGGTTGATCCGTGGAGATGGTCTCATGTCTCGCGAGGCAAAGATACTGCCATCGCCGACAGCACGCGATGGGCCAGTTCCAGAGCCGCAACCCCTTCCTCGCCGGACACGATCGGGCGAGAGTCCGAACGAATCGCATGGAGGAACGATTCCAGCTGCAGTTTCAACGGCTCACCGTCTCCGGCTTGTATCTCTTCAGCTGCCAGCGCGAGCTTCCCACCGGGTTCAACCGAGCGGCGTCCGACCACGCCCTGGCGGGACTGGAAATCGATCGACAGGCACCCATCGTCTTGGAATACATGCCATTGTCGCATGGCCTTCGGTGAAATTCGACTGGCGGTAAGGTTGACGACGCACCCGCTCCTAAACCGGACACGCGCATTCGAAACATCACTGGTGGACGACAGCACCGTGGCGCCCGTGGCCCGCACATCTTCGACGGGGCCTGGATCGCAGGAGAGCACCAGGTCAAGGTCATGAATCATCAAATCCAGGACGACATCAACGTCGGTGCCCCGCCCTGTATACGTTCCCAGTCGATAGCACTCGACCAACAGCGGTTTCCGAATATGTGGCCGCATCATCTGCATGATAGGGTTGAACCGCTCACTATGTCCCACTTGCAGCACACATCGATGGTGCGCTGCCAACTTCACAAGCTCCCGCGCCTCGGTCGGCCGCACGGCGATCGGTTTCTCCACCAGCACATGCTTCCCAGCCTCAAGACAACGTTTTGCGACGGAGTAGTGACCGGATGTGGGCACGGCGATACTGACAAGGTCGACCTGCTGCAAGAAATCAGGCAGGTCACCGAATACCTGTGCGCCATGCTTCCGAGCAACGACCGAGGCGCGCCCCTGATCCGGGTCGATGACGCCGACCAGCGTCGAGTCCGGCAATGAGGCATAGAGGCGGGCATGGTGTTGACCGAGATGCCCGACCCCGATGACTCCGGCACGGAGCTTGACCATACACCTCTTGGACTGAACCGGTGAATCTCGTGATTCGATTGATGTGTCGAGTTTCTGAAATCAATAGATCAACGGATCTTCAGATTCCGAAACGTCTTCATTGACTCAGGTCGCAGTGCTTGGCTCCGCTTCGCGAGCGAGACCGACAACGGTGATGCCGGCTGTCTCCGCATTGCGGAGAAGCACTTCTCGATCCAGCATCACGGATCGACCAGCCTCGACCGCAAGCACAGAAGCCTTGACGGATTGCATGACCTCGATCGTCCGGGGGCCCACGGCCGGCAGGTCAAACCGGAGATCCTGCTGCGGCTTACTCCGCTTCACGACGACCGCGCCGTCCTTGGCCAGTTGGCCGCCACGTTTGATCGCTTCATCGGTGCCTTCGACCGCTTCGACCGCCACGACGACGCGGTCTTTGATCACGACGCATTGGCCGATGTCGAGGCGCCCCGTCTCTTTGGCCACATCCCAGCCATAGCGGATGTCCACCCACTCTTTCTTGGTCGGTTGGCGGGACGTGAGCGTTCCTTCTTCAACCAAAATCCCTTCCAGGCCGAACGTGGACTCGCAGATGGTAATGCCGTCCTTCTCGAGCTCGGCAGCGAGGGCACGGAGGATATCGTCATCCTTCCAGAGAATCAACTTCGTGGCCAGCGCCAGCACGCGGAAATCAGGACGAGCATGGCTATAGACGTGCGTTTTCTTGATGCCTCCCAGCATGACCACATTCCGGACACCGTCGGTCTTGAACGCGTTGATCAACTTGTTGAGCTGGCCGATCTTGACCCAATGGATCCGATCGACATGCTGTTCGAGCTCCGGATCGGTCTCGCCCTCGTGAGCCACCGCATAGACTTGAAGGCCCATCTTGCGGGCATTATCCGCAAAGATGATCGGAAATCGTCCGTTCCCCGCGATCACCCCGATTCGACCGTCCGCTATAGGCATGGCCAGGGTCATAGTGGCGGCGCTCACACCGGTTGATCGAACTCGCGCTCGAGGTCAGGGCTCACAGCTCTCGAGATTCCACGTTTGGTCCCCTCCATAAACGTAAGGATCTTGGCCACATCCGTCTGTCCTTTAAACTCCTTTTTGGCCAATCGAATCGCCTCGGCTGTCCGGTGGCCCGATCGGAAAAGCAAATCGAACGCCTTCTTCAGGAGGGCGATCCGATCCGCCGAGAACCCGTGCCGTTGTAATCCGACCGAATTGAGGCCGTACAGATGCGCGCGATACCCGCCGGCTGCGAACGTAAACGGGGGGATATCCTGGCCGATCGCGCAACACCCTCCGACCATCACATAGTCTCCGATGCGCACAAACTGAAGAACGCCGGTCAAGCCGCCGATGACCGCGTGATCACCGATGGTAATATGTCCCGCCAGGCTCGCCGCATTGGCCATAATGATGTGGTCGCCGAGCCGGCAATCGTGAGCCACATGCACATAGGCCATCAGAATGCCCTTGGACCCGAGAGAGGTCACGCCCCCTCCCTGAACGGTTCCCCGATTGATCGTGACATATTCACGGATGATATTGTCATGGCCGATGACGACCTTGGTCGGTTCCCCCTTATACCCAAGGTGCTGTGGAGGCCCTCCGATTGAAGCGAACGGATGCACTTCATTCCGCTCCCCGATTTCCGTCCATCCATCGATGGTCGCATGGGAAAGAAGTCGGCTCCCCTTTCCGATCATGACATGCTCCCCCACGACACAGAACGGCCCGATTTCCACGTCATGATCGAGGCTCGCCTTGGGATGAATGATCGCTGTTGGATGTATCTTCACGCATGCCCCCTTTACTCGCGTCAAACCTTGGCCGACTGCCGGATCACTGCCTGTCCCACACCGACGTACACTTCAAGAATCGAGCGCTGCTCAAACCGGCTTATTCGTGTCCGGCTTCTCGTCCATCACCATCGCCGTCACCACGGCTTCACAGACCACTTCGTTGTCGACATATGCCTTCCCTTGCATTTTCCAGAACGGCGGACGCTTCTTCAGCACTTCGATTTCAAAACGCAGCTGATCGCCCGGAACCACGGGTCGCCGAAATTTGGCCTCTTCGATGCCCGTCAGATACATAATGGTTTTTCCGACCGTGCCTCCCGACTTGAAGACCAGCACGCCGCCCACCTGGGCCATGGCTTCGATAATCAGCACCCCCGGCATCACAGGGCGTCCCGGGAAATGCCCTTGAAAGAACGGCTCATTGATCGTCACGTTTTTGATGCCGACGATCCGTTTATGCGGTTCAAACTCTTTGACTCGATCCACCAGCAAAAACGGATATCGGTGTGGAAGTAACGCCTGAATCTCAGCCTGCTCGACCGATGCCATGGGGCTTTCCTCCTCTCTGTCCTGAATAGGGCTACCGTCTACGGATTCTGTCGATCAAATTCCTTGATGACCGAATCCGTCACGTCCAACGCCGGCTGATGATAGAGGACGATGCGGATGAGCGCTTCATTGCCTTTGTCGAGGATAGCCGTATATCCCTCTTTCTGAGCCACGGCCTGCGCGGCAGTTGCGATCTTGTGCGCATATTCCGCGACCATCTCGCGCTGCTTTTGTTGAACTTCACGATTGAACTCTTGAATCCGGCGCTGATACGCCTCCATCTTGCCGCGCAACTGCTCTTCTTTCTCTTGCCGCGCCTGGTCGGCCAGCTTGACGTTCGGATCTTGTAAGGACTGATCCAAGTCTTTGAGCTCTTGCTCATCGGCGGTAATGATCTTTTGTCTGGTCATGGAATATCCCTTCACCTCTTCCAAGGCCAGCTTCCCGGCCTTGGTTCGCTCCATCACCATCTGCTGATCCATGACCCCGACCCGGATCGCCTCCCCTGCATAGAGCGGCGCAACTCCCTGCGCCAGCAATACCGCGACGCCCAGCCATGTCGCCCGCGCTGCACCCGTCATGACCCACCTCCCTCAGAACTAGGGGTATTCTCTATTGAACTCCTCGATGACCTGGCCCGAAATGTCCAGACCCTCTTCATGATAGATGGTCGGACCACCCTTACTCTTATCGACAACAACCTGCAACCCAAGACGCTTGGCGACTTTCGCGGCGATCATTTCGACCTTGTCACGAAACCCTTCCAGAACGTCTTTTTGTTTTTCTTGGACTTCCCGATTCAATTCCGAGGCCTTTTGCTGATACTCCTGCATGCGACGGCGAAACTGCTCTTCCCGTTCTCGTTTCGCGGCGGGGCTCAGAACGGAGGACTGTTTGACAAAGTCCTCTTCCATCCGACGCAACTCCTTTTCCTCCAATTCCATCAGCGCCTGTCGATTTTTTGAAAAGCCCGCCAAATTCTCCTTGGCCTTCTTGCCCGCGCTCGTCTCGTTGAGCAAGCGCTGCGAATTGATCACGCCGATTTTTCCATCGACTTTGCCTCCGCTTCCGGCGCATCCGCTCAGAGCCAACATGACGACGACCGCAGCCGACATCGCTGTCCATTCGATCCGTCCCGCTGCTCGTTTCCACCGATTCCCGTTCCAACGTACCACGCTTAGACTCCGACTAGAATAATGTCCCGATCGTAAACTCAAACACGCCGGATCGCTCACCGGTTCGCGCATCAAGATTAATCCCATAGGCGACACGCAAGGGGCCGAAGGGCGAGATCCACCGCCCCTCCAGACCGGCCGCCGGTCTCAGATCGATCGACACCGGTTCGCCGTCGTCAAAGCCCTTTCCATAGTCGAAAAAGAGCACGCCGTTCAATTTCGCCTCGGAAGAAATCGTAAAAATCAGTTCGGCATTGAAAATCAATTGCTTGGCGGCGCCGAACGGAGCGCGCGTGGTGGGAACCGTGGGGCCGGCTCGACCGAAGGCGAACCCGCGCATGGTGTTGATGCCGCCCACGAAGAATCGCTCGTTCAGCGGAATTTGTGTCCCTCCAAGCGCTTGAACCTCTCCATAACGAGCCCGCAGTGAAATCCTCATATCGAGCGGAAGCGGTGTCACCTTGATGACATCCACGTGATACTTGATGAAGTTGTTGCTCCCACCCATCAACGGCGTTCCGATATCGAACCCGCCGCCGAGCCGCCAACCGGTCCTCGGATCAAGGTAATAGTCTCTGGTGTCCCGAAACAGCGCCAACCGAAATCCCGTGGACGAGCGTGTTCCCAACTGCCGACACACGATCGGCACTAAGTCGGGACAAATGCCGAGTTGAGGATCTTTAAACGTGATTTGTTCCCCAAAGATACTGACGCTCCCCGTCACATATTCCGACAGCCAACGGCCGAGCGTGACGTTTCCGCCGGTCCGTTCCTCAAAATAGGACAGGTAATTCGTGATGCTGCGGTACCCATCGATCTGCAGCGAGGTCAAGGAATCGTTCAAATAGGGATTGCGGAAGGTAATGGACCCGAGACTCCTTCGTTGACCGAGTTGCCCGCGGATGCGCCCCATATAGCCGTACCCCCCCAAGTTGCCCTGGGTGATATCGGCGATCGCCACCAATCGATCCAAGGTGCTGAACCCACCGCCGAGGCTGAACATCCCCGTCGGTTTTTCTTTGACACGCACGTTCAGATCGACCTTGTCGGGCGCGACTTGCGCGGGCAGGATTTCGACCGTCTCGAAGAAATTCAAGTTGTTCAATCGCTGAAAACTTCGCTTCAGGGAGGCGGTGTCGATCACATCCTGTTCGTCGACTCGTATTTCTCGGCGGATGACGTTGTCTCGTGTTTTGTCGTTCCCGTAGATATTGATCTGCCGGATCCGCATCATCTCCCCTTCTTTGATGTTGAAGATGATGGTGACCGTTCGTTCTTCATTGTTCGGATTCACATTGGGCACGACTTCGGCGAACGAATACCCCTTGCTTCCGTACAGATCCGTGATACGTGTAATCTCATCTCGGATTTTGGCGCGCTGAAAGATCTCGCCATCTTTGATCCTCACTCCCGCTCGAAGCTCAGGATCTTCAAACACCGTGTGCCCTCGAAATCCTACTTCGGCTATGGTGAACGGCTCTCCCTCGGTAATGGGGTAGCTGACGGTGAACCATTTTTTATCTTCGGTGAGCTCCACCGACGGCTGGCCGACCCGAACATTGAAGTACCCCTTGTTCAGCAGCACTTCCCTGATCCGCTCAACGTCGTTGCTCACCTCGTCGCGTTTTAAGACGCCCGCGTCGGACACCAGCGACGGCAGCTTGAGCTTCGTGAAGAAGCCGTACCACGGGATCCATTCCCGAGTCGACATGACACTGAACATCTCGGCCTTCGTCGCCGCGCGCAACCCTTCGAATATCACCGTCTTGATCTTGGCTTTCTCCCCTTCCGTGATATGGAACGTCAGGCGCTTCCGATCCTCATCGAGGGCCTCGATCACGGGAACGACCTGCGCGTTGTAATAGCCGTCATGCTGGTAGACCCGCAGGATGGTCTCGGCGCTTTCCTTCACCTGTTGTTGGTCAAGAAATGTCTGGCTCTTGATCGTGGTTTTTTCCTTCAGCTTCTCGTCGGTCAACTGTTGGTTCCCGTCGAAGACGATTTCCGTGATGAACGGCTTCTCTTGCACGACAAAGGTCACCGCCATCCCCTCGGCAATCGATTCCGTTTCAACCTGCACATCCTCGAAAAATCCCGTGTCGTATAAAATCTTCACTTGTCCACGCACATGGTCCGGCGTATAGCGATCACCGGCCTTCAGCGTGAGCCGACCGGCAATCGCCGGCGCTTCGATTCGTTTAGTACCCCGGATCTCGATCGAGGAGATCTTGAGTTCAGGGGCCTGAGCAAGGGCTTCGAGCACGCCCCACAACACAGAGACGACCATGACCGCGATCACGAACGATCGAGGTCTGTAGACGGCATGCTCGGTCACCGAGCAGGGTTCCTGTGACGAAGTCTGGAGATGAATGATGCGGCTGGAACCGTCACACAGGTCCTCTCCGTTGTTGACCGCACGCTCACCATCTACGAGTCAGCCTATCGTGTTCTGGGAAGCGCGCGCCCCAGCGAGTGTTCTTGGTGGAAATCCGAAGCCAGGCAGCTCTACCACATGAGCATCGCTCACGTCACCTGACCGCGCAAAACTTCCGGATTATATTGAGGTCATCCGGCATTGTAAAGAAGTGACCCGCCGTTGGTCTGATCCGGCGCATGCATAATCTTTATGTCGCGATGATTCTGTCGCTGCATGAAGGACAGTGTGTCGATCCTCACCGCCTCCGTCGATGCGGAGAGAATCTGTTATGGAGCATTCCTCGGTCATGCGCTTCTCTTTCCTGGAAGCGACACCGTCGCGTTCGCTGCGATGAGTTCGTCCGTTTCTTGACTTCACCCCCCCCATCACATACTATCCTTCCATGTCACGCCTGACGGTGAGAAAAGCGATCATTCCAGCCGCCGGCCTTGGGACGCGGTTCCTTCCTGCCACAAAGGCCTCCCCCAAGGAGATGCTGCCGTTGGTCGACAAACCACTCATCCAATATACGGTCGAAGAAGCGGTGGCCTCCGGCATCGAAGACATCATCGTGATTACCGGCCGCGGCAAACGCGCGATTGAAGATCACTTCGATCGCTCCGTCGAGTTGGAAGAAAATCTGAAAGGCACCGGCAAAAGTCAGGTGCTCCATCAAATCCGACAGATCTCGAACCTCGCGAACTTTTGCTACGTGCGGCAATCCGAAGCCCTCGGCTTGGGGCATGCCGTATTGTGCGCGCAACACCTGATCGGCGATGAACCCTTCGCCGTTATTCTCGGCGATGAGATCATCGACGCGGATGTTCCAGGGCTTGCGCAATTGATCCACATCTATAAAAAGCGCCATGGGGCGGTGCTCGGGGTGCAGGAAGTTCCCAAGGCGGACGTCAGCCGGTACGGCATCGTCACTCCCAAGCGCCTCGCTCACGGCCTGCATCGGGTCGAGGATTTGGTCGAAAAACCATCGCCCACCGATGCCCCATCCACGCTCGCCGTGATCGGCCGGTATATCCTTCCTCCGGAAATTTTCCCGATCCTGAGGAAAACCGCTCCTGGAAAGAACGGAGAAATTCAGCTGACCGATGCGCTCAGGACGCTGGCAAGAAAATCTCCGATGTATGCGCTTGAGGTGGAGGGACAGCGCCATGATGCCGGAGACAAACTGGGCTTTTTAATCGCCACCGTTGAGTTTGGGTTGAAGAACCCGGCATTGGGAGCAGAGTTCCGCGACTATCTTTCGACCAGAATGCACGCTGTCTCGAATACTCGTCGAGGATGACCCCATCAGTCGTGGTGGTCACTCCGTCGCGAGGTTTCCGGCAACGATCGTTGGTCACCCTCTTGAAATGTGGACGAATCGTTCGACCCAATTCAACACGTATTCAACGCGCAACCCCGAAAGATCGCTCAGCTCCATATGATGGACCGCAGAGGCGCGAATGCCGGATAACTTCAGGATGCTCAAAAAGGCTGCTGTTCTCACCGGTCCAGCCCCAGTGCGCCCGCTGGCGGACTTTTTCAGCATCCTGTCAGATAAAGAACAGGCAGGCACATGACCGACCCAAACGAACAAGACATTCAGCCTCCCCAAAACATTGAAGTGCCCGGTCAGCTTCCGCTCTTGCCCGTCCGGGATATCGTCGTCTTTCCGTACATGGTGCTTCCCCTGTTCGTCGGACGCGACATGTCGATCAAGGCCATCGAAGCGGCCCTTGCCGGGAATCGGATGATCTTCCTCGCGACGCAAAAAGCGCTCGACGTCGAAAATCCCGCGCAAAAAGACATCCATACGATCGGCACCGTCGGCATCATCATGCGGATGTTGAAGCTGCCGGATGAACGCATCAAAATTTTGGTGCAGGGCATCGCCAAAGCGAAAATCACCAAATACATTCAGACCGACCCCTACTACTCAGTTCGGATCGACAAGCTCGTCGATACGAAGCCGACGGCCACGCCGCTTGAAGCGGAAGCCGTCATGCGGACCGTGAAGGAACAGATCGAACGAATCGTGAGCCTCGGGAAAGTCTTGATCCCCGATGTCATGGTCGTCATCGAAAACCTCGAGGAGCCGGGCCGCTTGGCCGATATGGTGGCCTCCAATCTCGGCCTCAAGGTCGATGTCACCCAGGCCGTCTTGGAAATCTCCGACCCGATTCACCGCCTTCGCCAGGTGAGCGACATTCTCGGGAAGGAAATCGAAGTCCTCTCCATGCAGCAAAAGATCCAGGCGCAAGCCAAAGGCGAGATGGACAAGACGCAGCGTGAGTATTTTCTACGGGAACAACTGAAGGCGATTCAAAAAGAGTTGGGTGAACTCGATGAACGGGCGGAAGAAGTCACGGAATTCCGCAAACGCATCAAGGACGCGAAGATGCCGGACAAGGTCTTGAAGGAGACTGAAAAGCAGCTCAAGCGTCTCGAAAAAATGCACCCGGACACCGCCGAATCCGCAACGGTGCGAACCTATTTGGAATGGATGGTCGAATTACCGTGGTCCAAACGATCGAAGGATAACCTCGATCTCAAGGCTGCCGCCAAGGTGTTGAATGACGACCACTACGACCTCGAAAAGGTCAAGGAACGAATCCTGGAATATCTGGCCGTCCGAAAGCTCAAAGAAAAGATGAAAGGCCCGATTCTCTGCTTCGTCGGCCCACCGGGAGTCGGGAAAACCTCGCTGGGGAAATCGATCGCTCGGGCATTGGGGCGTGAGTTTGTCCGTATCAGCTTGGGCGGCGTCCGAGATGAGGCCGAAATCCGCGGCCACCGCCGCACCTATGTCGGCGCATTACCCGGACGCATCATTCAGGGTCTGAAACAGGCCGGAACGAGCAATCCGGTGTTCATGCTCGACGAGGTCGACAAGGTCGGGATGGATTTCCGAGGAGATCCCTCGGCGGCCTTGTTGGAAGTGCTCGACCCGGAACAGAACAGTGCGTTTACCGACCACTATCTCGGCGCTCCATTCGACCTGACCGAAGTGATGTTCATCACCACGGCGAATTTGATCGATCCCATCCTTCCCGCGTTGCGCGATCGCATGGAGGTCATCGAGATCCCGGGATATACCGAAGAAGAGAAACTCGGCATCGCCCAGAAATACCTGATTCCCCGCCAACTCGAAGAGCATGGAATTACGAACAAACATGTCCGTCTGACGGAGCCGGCCATTCGACAGATCATCTCGCATTACACCCGCGAAGCAGGCGTGCGGAATTTGGAACGCGAGATTGCCAACGTGATGCGCAAGGTCGCGAAAAAAGTCGCCGAGGGCAAAGGTCAGGGATTTCCCGTCGATCCATCGAATCTCAATAAATACCTTGGAGTGTCGAAGTATGTGCCGGAAGCAGAGCTCGAAAAAGACGAAATCGGCGTGGCGACCGGCCTGGCCTGGACGGAAGCGGGCGGCGATGTGCTCTATATCGAGGCGACGGTGATGAAGGGGAAAGGCCAACTGACCCTCACCGGCCATCTGGGAGATGTGATGAAAGAGTCCGCTCAAGCCGCGCTCAGCTATGTCCGTTCACGGGAAAAAACTTTGAATCTCAACCCCGATATGTTCAGCAAACAAGACTTGCATATCCATGTGCCGGCCGGAGCCATCCCCAAGGACGGTCCATCGGCCGGCATCACGATGGCCACGGCTATCGCCTCGGCATTTTCCGGGACTCCCGCGAGACGAGATTTGGCCATGACCGGAGAAATCACCCTCCGCGGACGCGTCCTCCCGATCGGAGGACTCAAGGAAAAGATTTTGGCCGCAAAACGGGCGAAACTTACCACCGTCATTCTCCCGCATCGGAATAAAAAGGATCTGGAGGAAATCCCCAAACATCTCCTCAAAGGCATTCAATTGGCGTTCGTCGAAACCATGGACGACGTCATGAAGATCGCCCTCCGCCGAAAAGCCACGGCTTCGCCGGCCTCTCGGAAGCCATCGACGCCTCCGGCGCCATCACGCATTCCCCCCCTTCGATCCGGCAAAGGGCGACGGACGCACGAACTTCCCGCTACGGTGATGGCAAACCGAGCACCGGCACGGTCGTAGGATCACAGCGTGGCCCGCCGTCAGGCCAGCCCTCCCCTTCGAGAATTTTCGCTCATCCGAACGCTCGATCGTCGGTTTTCCCGGCGCGCGCCAGGGCTCGTCCAAGGCATCGGCGACGACGCCGCCGTGATTGCGACCTCCTCGCCCACGTGGTGGCACCTCACGACGGACTTGCTTGCCGAAGGCATTCATTTTGACATGAAGTCAGCGACCCCTGAGTCCGTCGGATACCGGGCAGCCATGGCCAACCTCAGCGATATTGCCGCCATGGGAGCCGTCCCCCGTTATCTCCTCATCTCACTCGCCATCCCGAAAACATGGACGCGGTCGCACATCCACAAACTCTACACCGGCTTGATGAAGGCCTGCCGCCCGTATGGCGTGGCACTCGTCGGTGGGGATACCTCGGCGTCCAAGACCGGACTTTTTCTCAGCATCACGCTGGTCGGCGCGACGAACAAGCGCCGGGCCCTGTTTCGACACGGCGCCAAAGCGGGAGATCTCATTTACGTTTCGGGAACGCTCGGAGACTCCCTCGCAGGCCTCACGCTCTCGATGGGCCACACAGGCTCAGGCCCGTCAAGCAAAAGAAAATCCGTGTTCTCACGCGCTCATCGAGCGTTTCTGCTCCGCCGCCACTTTCTCCCGACCGCGAGGGTCGCCGAAGGCCGGTGGCTCAACGAGAAACGATTCGCCTCCGCCGCCATCGATCTGTCCGACGGCCTCTCCGGAGATCTTTACCGTCTGTGCGAAGAGAGCCGAGTCGGCGCGGAGGTAGAACTCGATCAGATTCCGATTTCACCGGCCTGCCGAGGCTATGCCCGGGCGATGGGAGTCTCGCCGATTCGACTCGCGCTCACCGGCGGTGAAGACTATGAGCTTCTGTTCACCACGCCGCCGCTCAACCGTGAGAAGATGGAGCGGCAAGCACGATCATGCGGCTATCGCATAACCCGTATCGGAACGATTCGCGCGCAACGATTCGGGATTCAGATGACGGCCGACGGTCGGACACAGCCTCTGCCGGCCACAAGTTACGAGCATTTCCGTTGATGGCCGACACCAGTCACCAGCCCTCCTCTCAGCGGAGTCGATCATTCCGGGCACTCTTGCGCCAAGTCCTCCATTTACAGGAGTCACCACAACGCACCGCGTTGGCCTTCGCGCTGGGCGTCTTCATCGCGTTTTCCCCGGCCTATGGCCTGCATACCGCGTTGGTGGTGCTGTGCACCTGGCTATTCGGGCTCAATTTCTTGGCCTTGCTCACCGGTGCTTTGGTCAATAATCCCTGGACGGTCATTCCGATCTTAGGCGCAACCTACTGGACCGGCGCGCTTTTACTCGGACGTACGGATCAACCGACCTTCGACTGGCAGGATATGAGTTTCAGCGGCATCTATCAGCAAGTCCTTCCCTACGCTGTTCCCTTCATGCTCGGAGGACTTGTTCTCAGTGTGCTTGGAGCCCTGTTATCCTATCCGGCCGCCTACATGTTTTTCCAAAAATATCGTGCCCCCACCAAATCCACGACCGAGCCGTTGCCGCCCTCCAACGGGGTGGGCTAAGATGCCCATTGACCATGGAATCAGCAGACCGACTGAACGCTCCATATGACGGCTCGGCGCTCATCGCCGATCCCATCCACAAATACGTCACCTTCACCGTCCCCTATGCCCAGCCTGATCCGCATGAACACACCGAGAAAGACCTGATCGACTCGCCCTGGGTTCAGCGGCTGCGGGCCATCTACCAACTACAGAGTGCTCGCTGGGTCTATCCCTCCGCGGAACATACCCGGTTCGTGCATTCACTTGGAACGATGCACGTCGCGGGGCAGTTTGCGCGACACCTGTACCCATTCCTGAAGAAAGTCGTGAAGGATGTGCCCTCTCCAAATTTCGTCGAAGAGTTTCTACGTGTCACAGCCTTGGTCCACGACATCGGACACGGACCGTTTTGCCATTTCTTCGACGACAATTTTCTCCATGCCCATGGCCTCACCCATGAACGGCTGGGCCAGATCATCATCCGGGAACATTTGGCTCCCCTCATCAGGAAAATCCGCCGAAGTCCGTCCGGCCCCTTTGCGAAAGGGGAAGAACTGAATCCGGACCAAATCGCTCATTTGATCCTCAAGGAAAAAGGCAAGGATAATTCCCGCCTCCCTCGATGGTTGAACATGCTGCAGCCCGTGATCTCCGGAAGTTACACCGGAGATAATCTGGACTATGTCTTGAGGGACTCGTATATGTGCGGCGTGGCGGTCGGCCCGGTCGATCTGACACGGTTGATTCATTACACGATCGTGACAGAAAAAGGATTCACCATTCACAAGACAGGACTTCCATCCCTCCAAATGTTCCTGAACACCAGGATGTACCTCTACTCCAACGTCTACTTCCATCGCACCACCAGGGCGATCGACATCCATCTGCGGGACATCTTCGGCCAGACGATGCAGCTGCTCTCTCCCATGGATCCGCGTAAGAATATGGATCGGTATCGCACCCTGACCGATTGGTCGCTCTTGGAAGAAGTCCGAGGATGGACCCAGTCCCGCCACAAAGCCCGCCGGCAGTTAGGACAGGAGTGGGCACGGATCTTGGGCCGAGATATCAAATGGAAAATGGCCTACAGCACGACGTTGAAAGAAAAAGGACAGGAACGCGGCATGGCATTTCCCAGCCAGCGGCATTTTGAGCAGCAAATTACCAAAGAGCTGCCGTCCGGCTTGAGGCGGCTGCCGTTTCGCGTGGACATGGCCCTGTTGGACCCACGGCCCGACCCCAAAGACCGCCGTGGAAATCCTCTCTACGTGTACGACCCCGGAACCGGTCAGGTTTCGACCGAGCCGCTGGAAGAATGCTTAGATCTTCTGCCCACAAGACTCATCCAGTTTCGAATCTATTCTCCCGACCACCACCACGACGCCGCTCTCTCGCAAGCTGCCGCGACTGTCCTCAATAAAACCCCGACCAGCCTCGAATCCAATTACTGACCAATCGCGGCTAAGTCCCATTTTTGAACAATCCTGCAGGCCGAAGACACCGTTTCGTCCACTTCCTCTCGGACTTCCATCTCACTATCAATTTCAGGTGATAGAACATGTTGAACTTAGGCAAGTGGTCACAGAAGTTCTCCATTTCCTCAGGCCGTATGTGCTCATACTCCCTGCGCGCTTGAGATTCTTGTTCCTCTTTTCATGACAAGGCCTTTTCCCTTCTACTGGAGCTGGGCAAGCATCCTGCATTGGACGAGTTGATCTGAGGCTCGATTGAGAGTGTCAACATGGAGGTGGCTATATGGGTTTGACCGGCAAGCTGATGATCGCTCTCTGTGGGTTTTTGCTTTCCGAAGCTATTACAGTCCATGCTCAACTTGGAGGTGGTCAGCAGGACGCGGCCCGTATTCTGAACGGCATGTCGCCCGACGTCCTGGCAAAGGTGCGGTCCCTCGCACAGATCCTTCAACAGGGCCTCAAAGAGGGAAAAATCTCGGATGTCGAGATTCAACAAGGCCTGACGTCCGGACAACTTGGAGAAAAGTTAAAACAATTGAGCCCCGAGGCCGGTCAGCTTTTTGAAGAAATCAGTGCTGCATCGAAGCAGGGGAAAGGACCGGGGGAAGAAAGCTTGATGCCGTTGATGGGGGGAATGGGCATCTCGCCGAATTAATTGCTCGGGAATACCCGAGTAACATCGCAGGAACAAATGGAAGTATGATGAGGGCCATGGGTAATGTTTCCGCCATGAGCCGTGCAGAAAAGGCGGCCCTCATCACGCCATGGATCAACCCAGAAGAGCGGATCACGGTGCAGTTTGATGACCAACGAGATGTCAATACGATCGTGACAGGCTGCGGCGAGCGACTCGTGGATCTGGAGTTGGAAACCAACATTCCTCACATTCGGCAGAAGCTGTCGATGCCGCTGAGCGACATCGAAGTTTCAGAAGATCCCACCCACTACACGCGTGATCCCGACAAGCCGTTACAATTTAAACGGCTGCTGTTGATCGTCAACGGCAAACGCCCAGCCATGGTGTATTGAGCGAGCCGCCTAGCATCCTTCCTCCGTGATCAATCCCGATACATACCGACCGACGACGATGAGTAGATGAGAGTTGAGAGAACGGGAAGCGGTTCAGTATGATGACGGAGTAATCACGAGAGCCCAGGGCTGACAGAAGCATGTATCCTGAGCTGATGATCTTCGGAGCACGGCACGGAGCGATCGATGAGGTGGTTGAAGAGAGTTCTGATCGGACTCGCCGTGTTGGGCGGTCTCACGTACCTGTATTACACGGAAGTGAAACCGGTCGTCATATTCGGGCTCCGTTCTGACTATGCCCACGCCATTCCCCACCAAAAAGTTCCTGAAGGTCTGACGAGCCTCAAGGCCGAGGTCTGCGGAGCCTGTCATACCGACATCTACAACGAATGGAAGACCAGCATCCACGCCCAGGCTTACAACGATCCATTTTTCCATGCCTATTGGACGAAGGATAAACACACATGGGTCTGTCTCAATTGTCATTCACCGCTTGAGAATCAACAACCGACTTTGATCAAGGACATTCCGCGCGACCGAGTCGAACGTGCCGTCCAAGAAACGAATCCGCACTACGACTCGGAGTATCAGCGGGAAGGCGTCACCTGCGCGGCCTGCCACGTGCGGGATGGTATGATCCTGGGACCATTTGAGGACGCGAAAGCTCCACATCCAACGAAGTACGATCCCATGTTTCGTACCACCCAACTCTGTTATCGCTGTCATAGCGTCGTGGGCGGACCGGCGCAGTTTTATAATGGAGGGCCTTGCGGCACCTATCCTGAATTCGAGGACGGATATTGGAGGAAGGAACGGGGTTTCATCTGCCAAAGCTGCCACATGCCCGAGATCGAGCGGCCGGTCGCCGTCGGCGGGCCGGTTCGCCAGGGACGGCAGCATCTCTGGCGGGGTGGACACGACCCCGCGATGGTCAAGCGGGCAATCGACGTGAAGGTGGCGGCCGCCCCGGCCGAACCCAAACCAGGCGACAAGGTCCGGATCACACTGACTCTGATCAATGCGGGCGCGGGGCATAAACTCCCCACGGGAGATCCCGATCGTCACTTCACGGTCGAGTTTGCGGTTGAAGATCAGAACGGCAAGGTCTTGGAACAGCAGTCGGATACGATGGGGCGATGGATCATGTGGCAACCGGCGATCATCGAACTCCACGACAATCGGCTCATGCCGTTGGCCAGCCGGGGCTATACGTTCGAGTATCAAGTGCCGAAGGAGAACGCCGGGCTCAAATTAATCGCGAAGGTCCGCTACCACATCCAAACGGAACGGCAACACCAGATGCTCATCGACAAATATGGTCTCACCGCGAAGGACCCTTACAACTTTACCGTCTATGAACGAGCGGCGCCCTTAACCGGCAACCTCACGGAAGCTTTCGACCAAGCCGTACGCGACTCCCGTCTTGCCTGTGCTGTACCGGATCACGGTTGAAAAACCCGGCGCTCCGAACAATGTCCGTTCATCTGGCCTGGCAAGCTATTGTTTACCAATCGGTTAATAAATACCTGTCATCCGGCCTGCCGTCGATCGCACATAGCCTCCCTCTTCAGAAAGAGTCCCTTCATATCGGAGTCCGGCCTGCCGCCGTTCTTTGACAACCTGGTAGCCGAAGGCTGGCTGGAAAAAGCGCAGACGCGTTTGCAGTTCAAAGCGGCGCGTCTCCCGCTTTGAACTGCTGCTCGCCTTCGGCCAGGACTGCGCCGGAGCCGTCTCCGTGATCGATCCGGAACCGCAGGAGCGCGGCACCGTCCATCCGGACAACGCCATGGACATGCCAGTCATGGCCGGAAGGGCATCGCTCTCAGGTATCCAGCCCAAGCTGACTCTGATCGAGCAGGACGGCAAATTCCGTCCGGCGCGTGAGAAGGAACTGAGCACACATATCGGAAAATTTCCCTCGCCGCGGCATGAAGACCTGACTACCAATGAATACCTGACCACAATGGCGCTTAAGGCATTCTTGCCAGGCGACAATATCGTTGATCTGCACATGGGACGAATTGAGGGCTTTATGGAGCAGGCCCTCATCATCAAGCGTTTTGACCGGACGGCGGACGGACATCGGGTCCATTTCGAGGAATTTAATCAGTTGCTGGGCTATCCCTCCGAAGCAAAATATGGGGAGAGTCACAAAAGCATGGCCGACTTTATCCGCGTTGCCTGCCCGCTGAAATTTATCGACTCTACCTGCGCATCCTCGCCGGACTCCTGCTCGGCAATACCGATATGCATCTGAAGAACTTCGCCATGTTTTGTACCGATGCCGGCTTGCGGTTATCGCCCGCTTACGACGCCATATCGGTGTCCTTGTATGGCTACAAGACGATCGCCTTGTCGATCGACGGTGCCGCCAACCTTCCCATAGGCAACTTAAAGCCGCAAACGCTGATCCGGTTAGGACAAGAGTTCGGTTTGTCCACGGAAGCCATGGCTATGGCCACTGACCAGCTCGAAAGACGCAAGCAGGCCATGGCAAAAAGCAGGATCGGGAGCAAGGCGTTAAGAGATGAAATTCTCACCCACATGGAAACGCGATGGAACGGAACTTTCGCCTTGATTGGCAAGGCCTTGTCGAAGAAGCGGTAAGACGCCGCAAGGAACAGAAACTGAGCCAGAAGAAGTTGGCCGTCCTAGCTGGAGTCAGCGGGCCGACGGTCAATGCCTTCGAGCAGCAACGGACGACCATTACGTTGGAATCCGCGCTGAAAATTCTCCGCTGCCTGGGGATGGCCTAAGGTCGAGATTACACGCTGCACGGCCAAATAAAGGTATCCGACCCCTTAAGTTTTGGCGTTGCGACGCATCGTGCTCAACTCAACGCAGTCCTGCCGCCGCAAGACACTGCGTTCTCACATTCAAGATCTGACGGTCCGGCATAATCCTCAAGGATGGTATCTTTCGCGTGGGCTGAACCATCATGGTCGCTCCAATGGACTCTATTTATATGTAGGGCCTAATTTACCTATATCATAGGTCCGAATCCCCCCAAACCTACGAGTCATATCTTTGTCTTTTTTTCGGCGCTACCATCCCCGTCACGATTGAGCACCGTCTGTTCCTCGAAGAGCGCTGATGGTTCAGGACTGCGGGGCATCTTGAAGAGACCAGTGGTTTCGCGAGGAAGCCATGAATCCATTCAGATACGCCCCGAATCGAAAACGATTCAGCTCAAGGCGATCCTCTTCCGTCCCGACCTCACAATTTCTGAGAAATTCCCATTATTTATCTGATCTCCGTTGGGTCCGTTCCTTGCTGAGTGAGCTCACTGAACGAAGTATCTGGGGAAGAAACTGCAGTGCTCAATGTTCATTCAATCAAGTACAAATAACAATACTTCCCGGCACATTTCCTTACCACAAATACAGTTCCGTCTCAGAAAGTTTGCATGGTGTGCTCGGATTTTACAGAGGACATACAATGCCTACACCATTTCGCCTTAACCCTTGTTGGTTGTTCTTGCCACTGGCCGTGAGTCTACTCACGGGTTGTAATTCCGTCCCGCAAAACGCGGCACTGGGCGCGGTGATCGGAACGGGAGTTGGGGCCATCATCCCTGCTCATGACATCGAACAGGTGTACTACCTCGGCTCGTTCGATCCCCAGGAACAAGTTCCTCCGGCGCTCTATCGCGTCCGGGTACGGGGGCAAGCCAGTATTATCAGCTGGATGCGCTTCGGTTCCGGTTGGGTTCCAGCCGAGTTGATCGACTCATTGGGAAGTTCAGTGGAGATTAGCAAAAAGGACGGCAAGATTGTCATGACTAGGGCTGAAGGCGATCAATTATCTAGGCTGACCATTGGACGCCGCCTCATGCAATTCGGCCCGGAGGGGTTTCGAGAAGTGCCCAAGGATCATCGTCTGGTCATTCTAATGGGCTCCGATCCCGAGGATTTTTTCAAGGCCATGGACGAAGCCTTGGGCGCCGTCAGCCAAGCCAAGATCGATCAAGACAGCCGAGCATTGAATGGACTGCTCTTTGAAGCCATCACGAAGGTGCGAGCGGAAAAGCGACTGATTGAGGCACAGCTGGAGGCGGCGAAAGAGCAATTCTCGGCGACAGAAGGAGCCAAGCCATGAATCCGTCTCGTACATTGAACGGTGTCAAAAGGCTAGGAGTCACAGTTCTTCTCGGAGGCCTATTCGTCGGCTGCGCAGTCTTGACTGTAGATGTCGATGTCTATAAGGGTGCGCTGGTCAACGAAGAAGAAGTGCAACTCCATCAATTGGTGGCCTTGGCGACTGCAGCCAAACCGATGTTGCTTCAGTTAAGAGACATTTTGGAATGGCCCCACACTAATGGGATGCCTTATGCAGAAGACAAAGACAAGGACAACGACAAAGATACCATTAAGAAATGCGTAGATAGAGACAAAAGAGTCAAGAGTTGGTACAGATCTCAGTATGTATCGTCAGCAGAAGATTACATACCTGAGGTTGAACCTCAACCGGCACTTCAGAAAATATGGAAGTGGATTACAGAAGTCCGCGAAGGTCCGCCGCCGACATGCCAAGCGCATTTTGAAAATCCCTATGCTCGTAGCGTAAATATAATCTTAAGCTTATACGAAGATGTAGATTCACCAGATTTTGATCCCTATGGCAGAAAGTTAAGAGAGGCAGTGGAACAATTGCGTCGGGCAGCGAAAATCTATGATTTAAATAAGGAGCGCGATCAAAAGATATTTGCCTCTATCTCAAAAGGTCTGAAACAGAAAAAGGACCTCGATACTACCCCTCTTCTTCAAGATCTGTTGGAAGCCTATGAAAAAGACCTGCTCGTTCCTCCCGCGGAAACGCCGGGTGACCCCATACGACGAGTGGGAAGATTGATGGATGCGTTCCAAAAGCTTGCCCAAGCGGGTCAGGAGAGTGACGGAGGAAAAGCAAAATACAAATTTAAGAGCGGAATAGAACCTGACCTCATTGATCAATGGAAGGGATCACAATTCTACAAACAGAACGCCAAAGATCAACTTTATGATCAGAAGTTGCCGTTTCGAGCCGTATGGAAGCTTTTGGGTGAAGGAAATGAAGATACGCAGCTTACTAAGGAGACCCGAAAATTGTGTGTGGATGGCACTCGTGGCGAAGAAGCCTGCCGTCAACTGAATGAGAGAACCAAGGAGCTAGCCGATGCCTATTGGGATGTGCGACAAGCAACTCGCGAACTATGGGAGGAAGGCTTGGGATTACTGGTGCGGATTGAACGCTTGGAACGGGAAGAGACAGGCCGATATCACGCCCTCAAAGAAAAGGTGATTCAGTTGGTGATGAAAATTACCAATCCGCGTCTCATTGCATCAGCCTTAGCTCGTTTAAGCGACAACGGCACCTGTTCGGTACTAGAGGATACGTTACTGCGTGAATGGAAACGACTATGTGACGGTGATTCGAAGGGAATAGCATGGACAACAGAGAATGTAACAAAGAATTCCGCGCACTTCGAGACGATCTTGAAACAAGCGCTATCCAGCACGCCTTCGGACACGGCACTTTTTCTTTTGACCCTTGACAGCTTGGAGAAACATGCCGCTCCGAAGAACAGTGTTGCCCAGAAGTTGATCGAAGGAATTAATACGGCTAATCCCAAACGAATAGTGCGGCTAGGGCTTCTCAATAGTTTTATAGAAGGAAGTGAAGTGTCTGGACCGGGATCCGTTTTTCAAGTCGTGGAGGAAGTGAACCGGGATTTGGCAAATGGATTTGGACGTGGACGATTATCCGATGGCTTGCACACGCTAACGGAGAGGTACCTACAGTTGCATAACGGCGCGGGGAATGGTGCGGATATCAATGAACAAAAGCAGCTTCTCGAAAGTTTAGTGGAATTCGCACAAAAAATACTCTTCTTAGCCAACCATGAGGGCTTGGCTTCACCGCCCGGAAGCGATGGCCTTATTGTTGGAGGAGGTAAAGGCATCCTACGAGGACTGCTCGGTGATGAATTCATGGATGGTTACGAAAAAAGCACTTTATTCGGTCAACCGCATGTGCCTAAAGCCATGACAAGACGGTATGTTCGCGTTTTGCAAGCTATTGGTAACTCGATCTTGTTTTCAGCTAATGAGTTGCGTGAACGAGACCGCTATCGTGAGCAAGGCCAGAAGAAGGTGGTAGCTGAAGTGACTGCGGCGAAATCCATCTACTCACCGGACCCAGCGAAAGTATTGACGGATCTTCTAACCGAGCTGGAACATGACAAACAAGCCGCTCAGACGGTACTCGATGATGCAAACGCGAGAAAGCCAACCGTTGCGGAGCAACGACGTAGGCTCGCTGAGCAGCAAAACACCGCTACGCACAAGTTGGATGCCATCAAGATCAAGATTGCCAATTATAAGGATCAATTCACTCCAGTGGAAACGATGCATCAGGTCTTGTTGTATCACGTGAACGAAGTGGTAAAAGTTGGATGGAAGACAGACTGGGGAGACCAGCAGAGTACACTTGATAAGTTCCTTGCAAGCGATAGTGAATCGTTGGAGAACAAACTGACCGCTGCTCGTAATCTCACTACCTCGCCTGAGATCGAGAAACGTGACAAATTTGATACAGCGATCAGCTATGTCAAATCTCAGGACGCTTTAAACGACTTCACGAAGTACAGGACTCCCAAGGGCACCACACCCGAGAAACGATCCACACTATTGGACGAGTTCATCACGCATATCCAGTCATTGGAGGACAAACGACGCAAGCAGATTGCAGACTATAAAAATGAACAGGATGCACACGCTGGGGAGCTTCGAAGCATTGAGGAAAAGATTGCGGCGTTGACCGCAGAGGCTGATCAGATCTCGAAACTTCCTGACAAAATCGCTCAATTAGAAACCGCCAGGACGGAGATTGCATCCGTACAGGCAGATGTCCTCAAGGATGCTGATAGCTTTAAGAAAGCCAACGAGAGTACCCACTTTGTCTCACCGGAAACCATATATTCGTTGATACGGTCCCTGTTAGAGAAACAACATACCGAATCGAGTCGGACGGCTCAAACGGTCTTATCGTCCTATATGCCTCCTCCTGCCATGCCGCCGCTGGACCCTAAGGACTACAAAAGCCCGAGGGAAGTCATGGATGCTGTGATAGCCCTCCTGCGCCATCGACAAATGGAGGTCTTGGAGCGATTCGGGAAGGATTCTCCCGAGGAGAAGAAGGCGACGGAAGCACTCGAGAATGCTTATCGCCATCGAGCGGGCATGATCTATATCCGGCCTTCCTCCGCCTATCTGCGAACCAGCTTCCCCTCGACGTCGTTACAAGAGGATCCCAATTTAGCATGGGACAACATGTTGCTCAAACAAGGACTCCGTAATCTTCCGTTTTCTTCAGAGCTGCGGGATATTCTGAATCCTGCGGTGAAACAAGATCAAGTACTGACGTCCGACTTGGATAAGCAGTATTGGCAAAACATCAACCGCGTGCGCGTGTCTGGAGCCGGCTTGACCAACCAGGCGCTGGTCAAGGACGACGTCGGCAATTGGTATGTGAAGCAATATTATGGCAATACCGAACAAATCTGGAAATCGGCCAAGAATCTTGCCCTGTTCAGTTTAGGGACCAAGGTACCAATTGATCTCGCCAAAAAATTGCAGAACGCTTCTAGCCCAGAGGAGTATTCCGAAAACAGTAAAGATTCACCAACTTTGCAGAAAGTGTTGGAAAAGCATCAAGACGCGTATGCAACCCATACGAACGAAATCCAGGCCAAGCTCGAACGCCTGCATACCAAGGACAAAAAAAGTGAACTTCAAGCGAGCATCATTGCCGCATGGGATGCGGTAGACGGCATCAAAAAGGATTCCGGTTTTTATACTTCCTTACATAAGGCCCTGGAAGCGGAAATTCTGGAATGGGATAAATCCGCTTCGGCACTAAAAGACAAAGCGGACCAGGATCGAGGTCAGGCCATCATCAAGGATGTACGCGCTCTTTCCCGTCTTGAGAAGATGCTCTCGGCACGCATTAAAGAAATAAATCCTCCCGATGCCTCGGCACAAGCTATAAAAGATGCGGTCTCTGCAGTGCACAGGATTGTAGGAGAGCAGGTTATGGACATATTGGCCGATCGCAATCGCGCGTTGGACCGATATGAGCAAGCGATCATGTTCATCGGCGACGCGGCAAACCCAAAAGATCCCAATGCCAAATAATCCGACTCCACGGTGCATCCTACAATGAGGACGCACAAAAATGAGATATGACTGAGAGCCCCAGGCCAGGAGAAACAGAAAAGGAATTCTCCTGCATGATTATACATGTATCGCCATCCTTGTCGTGCCCTCGTTTATGTTGCTTTCATGCCTTAACTTTAAGTGGTCGGATACGTTTGTTTGGCCCCGCGCAACGTCGAGTTTTGAAACATCAATCGGCAAGCCTAGGGAGCTCGCTATCCTCTCAAGACTTCTTCTCTTGTTCCACTGAGGTCTTATCAACACTTGGCTCGGCTTCTTCGCGGTCTTCCTTTTCTGTCGCCATTGGCGACTTGGGCGTCCGGCTTTCTCGATGGTCGGAAATGAGCGCCGCGGTGATCAGCAGTTGGATGCCGATGAGGAGAAAGAATAAGGCTCCCTTGTACTGCCCGGACGGCTCGGCAATGGAAAACCGGTGCGCGGCGAGCAGAAGACAGAGCGCCGAGCAGAGGAACAGGAAGATTCTCATGCCGGAGGTCTCATATTTCGAAGTCAGACAAAGAGTATGCTTGGGATGGAACGAGGTCAATCGGAAATCCTACTAAGGGCGAGAACTAAACCCGATTGAAACTAGGGAGCCGGCGAACCCGCGCCGGAAGCAGGTTGGGTGACGGACACTGGAGCTGCCGACTGTACCGCGCCTTTGAATGGAAGATCCAGCAGCGCATACGGATTCACGCGCGCGCCGTTGAGTTTCACCCCCCAATGGAGATGCGGACCGGTGGCGCGACCCGTCGCTCCCACCTTCCCGACGATCTGCCCGGCTTTCACCTGATCGCCGTCCTTGACCAGCACTTCGGATAGATGAAAATACATCGAGTAGAACCCCAAGCCGTGGTCCAGAAACAGACCTTTCCCGGAGAAAATATGGTCGACGGTGAGGCGCACCACCCCGTCATTCGTCGCCAGCACATCGGTTCCGAACGGAGCTCCAATGTCTTCTCCGTTGTGCGGATTCCGCGGCTGCCCGTTCATGACTCTGACACTGCCGAAGATCCCCGTCCGCTTGCCGTTCACCGGCTCCACGAAACCAGGCTGCCATATCCTTGTCGGTGAATCGCCGGCCAGTCCTGTTTTCACCTGCTCCTGCTCGGCTTTCCAACGCACCACACTCTTGTCGTCAAGATCGACCTTGTCTTTGGGCAGCGTCAGATGCTCGACATGAAACCTTCCCTTGGCGACCGATACGCTGTAGGTCAGCGTACGACTGTGCTCGCCCGTCTTCAGTTCGACGGTCAGTTCATGAGTCCCAGGCTCGTCCTGCAGATCAATCCCGAGCAATCCGACAAATCCTTTCGGCTCGTCGAGTCGCATGTCCGAGAAGAAGCTGATGGAGCGTCCCAGGAATTTCCCCTGTACGCCGGTGGCTGGATCATCAACCGGGACTTTGACGACGATAATGTCGCCCTGTTTGCCGGTATAGTGGCCATGAGCACCTTGACCGACCGGTAAAGATCCGGCACAGAGATCGACCGGGAGACAACCGGCGATCAACAGAGCGAGCCCAAGTAAGCACTGAACCGGGCGGGCGCGCCGTGAAGGTAGCAGATCCCAAGACGACTTCATCGGTAGAACTTTCCTCCGGACACTTGGGAAATCAATTCTTCGACCCGTCGATTCACCGCGCTGAAGGGATCCATGCAGAGAATGGTTTCTTCCCAATACCCGTTCAGTTTCAGATACGTCCAATCGACGGTATAGGATCGGTTCTTGGCCCGCGCGAATCGAATGAAATCCCCGCGGACCTTGGCCCTGGTCGTTTGCGGTGGGGTGGACATCGCGCGCTGGACCGCCTCCTCCTCGACGACTCGTTCGATGAGCCCGCGAGACTCCATTAGATAATACAACCCTCTTGTCCGCTTCACGTCATGGAACTGCAAATCCAGGAGGAACACCCTTGGGTCGTCCCACCCGCAATTCTTTTTGTCCACATAGGATTGGATCAAATGTTTCTTCGTGACCCAATCGACCTGATGGACGAGTTGCATCGGATCTTCCTCCAGCTGCTCAAGCATCCGTTCCCATTTGCCCCACACATCGTCGAGGATGGGTTCGTGCGCCTGTTGATTCAGGTACTCCTTGGCCCGCTTGAGATAGGCCAGTTGAATTTCAATGGCGGTCATCTGCCGGCCGTCGTCGAGTTTCACCTTTTTCTTCAACGTCGGATCCCGCGAAACCTCGCGGATCGCCTTGACGGGATCCTCGAGTTCCAACCCATGCACCGTATACCCATCTTCGATCATCGACAAGACGAGCGCAGCCGTCCCCACCTTGAGGTACGTCGCGTACTCGGACATGTTGGAATCCCCGACGATGATATGGAGGCGCCGATAGCGTTCGGCGTCCGAATGGGGCTCGTCGCGGGTATTGATGATGCTTCGCGACGACGTCGTCGACGAGGAGGTCTTCTCGTGAATATGTTGCGCGCGCTGCGAGATGAAATACTGCGGCTTTCCGGATACTTTTAATACTTTTCCGGCCCCGCTGAACACCTGCCGCGTCACGAAAAACGGAATCAATTGTTCAGTGACTTTCCAAAAATCGACGTCACGCCGCATGAGGAAGTTCTCGTGGCAGCCGTAGGTATTTCCCAGAGAATCCGTGTTGTTCTTAAAAATATAGATTTCCCCGGACAACCCTTCCTCTCGAAGCCGTTCCTCCGCAGCCGGCAAACAGGCTTCCAACAATCGCTCCCCCGCTTTATCGTGGACCACGAGGTCCACGATATTGTCGCACTCCGGAGTCGAGTATTCGGGATGACAGCCGGTGTCTTGATAGAACCGCGCGCCGTTGACCAAGAAGGCGTTCGAGGGCCAGCTGTTCGGAATCAGTCCTTCAAAGATGTACCCCAGGACTTTTTCCATGGGAAGATAGATACGGCCATTCGGGGAGAAAATGAGGCCGTATTCGTTCTCAAGCCCGTAAATCCGTTGCTTCATAGGACCGCCAGACATCATGAATGGCCTTTAGACAGAGTATACGCCGCTTTGCGGATCTTCAACCAAGGATGCCTCTACGAAAAGCAGAGGTCAGGGAGAGAGGATGGGTCGAGTGTCGGTGATCGATAACCGGCGAAACTTTCGACCGGCACGGGTTCGGTCCAAGACCGCGACTTCCAACCCTTCCGGCTGCAGCTTTTGATTGGCTGTCTGCTCCAATGCCATGACGCACAGCTTTAACGCGGCGTCCAAGGGCGGTGCCTGACTAGGACTTTTTTCCTTCAAGATGGCTTGCACCGCCTCAGACTTTCCACCGATCACCGCAAAGTTCTTCTCGTCGATGATGCTGCCGTCGAACGAAATACGGTAGATTTCATTCGGGTGAGTGTTGGTACCGGCCTGCACCACAAGAATCTCCACCTCCAGCGGCTTCATTTCCTGACTGAATACCGTCCCCAGGCTTTGAGAATACCCGTTCGCCAGAGAGCGGGCCGTGACGTCTTCGCGGCTGTACATGAACCCTTTGAGGTCAGCGTGACGGATACCCGCCTTTCGAAGGTTCTCAAACTCGCTATACTTGCCCGCTCCCGCAAACGCGATGTTATCGTAGATTTCCGATACCTTGTGCAGCGAGGCGCTCGGATTATCCGCCGTCAACAGAATGCCGTCGACATACTCCATCACGATGATCGAGCGACCTTTGGCAATCCCCTTCTTGGCATACTCCGCCTTATCCTGCATCATCTGTTCAGGGGACACGTAATAGGGCATCGGCATGATTACGTCTCCCGTGAACGGCGTGCGGCCATCACATCATTGCACACGGCACGCAGGGTGTCGTCGGATACATCGGCGATGCCTTGAGCCGTCACGACCTTCGCCGTGGGATAAATGCCCCGTACGAGATCGGGTCCGCCGGTGCCCACATCGTCATCCGCAGCATTGTAGAGCGCCAGCAAGGCCAATCTAATCGCGTCCCCCTCGGAGAGTTGCCGTTGAAAATGTTCACGCATGGTGTTCCGCGCATCTTTCCCCCCGGAACCGATCGCATGGTAATCGGACTCTTCATACCTCCCGCCGGTGATATCGTACTTGAAGATGCGGCCCTCGCCGCGGTTCTCGTCATATCCGACGTACAATGGCATGACGACCAGTCCTTGAAACACCATTGGAAGATTGGCCTTGACCATCTGACCCAGCTTATTGGCCTTTCCTTCACAGGAGAGCGGCATGCCTTCCAGTTTTTCGTAATGTTCCAATTCGGTCTGAAATAGCTTGGCCATCTCGATGCAAGGACCAGCCGCTCCCGCGATCGCCATGGCCGACCAGCCGTCGATCTTGAAGACCTTTTCAATCCGACGATCCGCGATCTGAAACCCTTCCGTGGCTCGGCGATCTCCGGCAATCACAACCCCTTGCTGATACTTGAGCGCCAGCACGGTCGTGGCGGAAGGCACAGCGACCGGCCCCACGGCGCGCACCTGGTCTGAAACGGGCGCCATGCCGGGGCTTCGTAACGCCAACTCGGGATGATGTGTCGAGACGAAGTCAAAAAAACTGGAGCCGTCGTGGTCGGGGAGATAGGGCAGCTTCATCGTGGTCTTAGCGGGATGCTGAAAAAGTCCGCCTGCAGCCTTCCCCGCCTTGCCGAAGCAGCTTCGTGAGGCAAGTCGCGTCGCTCAGCGGCCTTGCCTGCGGAGAGGTGCGTCTTTGCCCTCGGCTTCGCCGCGCCGAGCGTCGACGCAGGCGTGAGGCGAGCTCGCCTCGCTGAGCGGGCGAAGCGGACGCGCCGGGGCGGGGCGGGTGAGAACAGCAGCCCTTTTGAGCATACTGAAGTTATTCTGGTATTAGCCTCGAATGAAACTGCCGGCCGTATTTTTGGCATGAACTGGGTTTTTCCGTAGTTTCTTAGAATCACCATTTCGTCACACCTTGAGCTTTTCGATCAGGGCATCGACCGAATCGGTTGTGTCCAGCAACTCCTGCGTCAATGCCTGCGTCCCTCGATGAGGATCCATCAGCGGCACTTTTTTGATCGTCGTATTGCCGACGTCGAACAGCACCGAGGTCCAACTGGCCCCATACAGCGCCTTTGAAAACTTACTGACACAGCGCCCACGGAAGTAGGCCCTTGTGCCGGTCGGAGGGTGCAATTCAGCGCGCTGAATCTCTTCTTCCTCAACGATCCGTTCGATGAGGCGGCTGCGTTCCAGGGTATAAAACAATCCCTTGTCCGGACGAACATCATGGTACTGGAGATCCATCAGCTTCATTCGGGGATCATCCCATCCGACGCCTTTACGCTCCATGTAGGACTCGATCATATGCCGCTTGGCGACCCAATCCAATGCGTTCACCAACAGCCGCGGATCGCGATCGAGCTGGTTTAGGACATCCTCCCAACGACGCAATACATCCTGAGTGGTCGGGCTGTGAGCCTGCGAGGCATAAAAAGTCTTGGCGGCGCTCAGGTACGCCCGCTGGACGGCAAGAGCCGTGGTGGGCCTTCCACCGGTAAGTTTCAGGGTTTCCTTCACCTCCAGGTCGCGCGACACCTGCTTGAACACGCGAACCGGCTCGTCCAGTTCAAGCTGTGGCAGATCGGCTCCTGATTCCAGCAAGTCCAAGACAATGTCCAACGTTCCCACCTTCAAATAGGTGGAGAGTTCCGCCATATTGGCATCGCCCGTGATGACATGGAGCCTCCGAAACCTCGCCGCATCGGCATGCGGTTCGTCCCGCGTATTGACGATCGGCCGTTTGACCATCGTATTGAGGTCCATGAGACATTCAAAAAAGTCGGCGCGCTGCGAGATTTGATATTCCGCCGGGCTGGTCTGATTTTCAGCCCCAACTTTTCCGGCTCCGGCAAAGATCGGTCGTGTGACAAAAAACGGCGTCAGCACCCGAACGATCCGGTCGAACGGCACGGCTCTCGAGACCAAATAATTTTCATGGTATCCGTAACTGTTGCCCTTGCCGTCGGAATTGTTCTTGTAGAGGATGTACTGTTCGCTTCCTCTCACCCGAGCCAATTCCTGAAGGCATTGGGCGAGAATACGTTCTCCGACTCGTTCGAATGCCACCACCTCCCGGGCATTTGAACACTCCGGCGTCGAGTATTCCGGATGAGCTCCATCGACATAGAGCCGTCCGCCGTTCGCCAGCACCTTGTTCAACTGCCGGTTGTAGTCAGGATTGGGGCGTTCTCGCTCGCCTTCGACTTCAAAACCTCGGGCATCCACGAGTGGATTTTCGTGCTCGTAATCCCACAGCGCCGCCGGAGCCGGCAATCCTGGATACTGTCCGATGACGGCGAAGGAGCCTGACACAGGGTCCATCGCGGACGGATCTTTTGCCGCGATGCCGAACTCGGTTTCAGTGCCAAGCACACGCAAGCGATTCGTGGAGGTATGGTCAGGCATAAGATTGCTAGAGATAGTGACCGGTATTGACGGTTTCAATCTGCCGATGTTCGGCAGGTCCGCCGCTGATGGTCCGGAGATGGATGATTTTCTCGCCCTTCTTTCCGGCGACTTTTGCCCAATCGTCCGGATTGGTCGTATTGGGGAGATCTTCGTGTTCCTTGAACTCCTCACGGATGGCGCGGATCAAGTCGTCCGAGCGCAGGCCGGTGCCTTCTTGCGCGATCACGCGCTTCACGGCAAACTTTTTGGCGCGCGAGACGATGCCTTCGATCAAAGCTCCGCTGGCGAAGTCCTTGAAGTACAGGACTTCCTTTTCGCCGTTGGCGTAGGTGACTTCGATGAACTTGTTTTCCTCACTGGCTGCGTACATCGTCTCGACCGTCAACGCCGTCAATCGATCCACGAGCGCCTGTCGATCGCCTCCGTGTCGTTCCAGGTCCTCAGCGGCAAAGGGGAGATCGGTTGAGATGTACTTCGAGAAAATGTCCTTGGCAGCGGTGGCATCCGGTCGTCCCACTTTGACTTTGACGTCCAATCGTCCGGCGCGAAGCACGGCCGGATCGATCAAATCCTGGCGGTTGCTGGCCCCGATGACGATGACGTTGCGCAACCGCTCGACCCCGTCGATCTCAGAGAGAAACTGCGGGACAATGGTCGATTCGATATCCGAGGATATACCGGTCCCACGAGTCCTGAAGAGCGCATCCATCTCATCAAAAAAGACGATCACCGGATGGCCGTCATCGGCCCGTTCCTTCGCCTTCTTAAAGACTTCACGCACCTGACGCTCCGACTCCCCGACATACTTATTGAGCAATTCAGGACCCTTCACATGAAGAAAGTAGCTCCGTATTTCCTTTCCTGCCCGATGGCCTAATTTCTTCGCGATTGAATTGGCGACGGCTTTGGCGATCAGCGTCTTCCCGCAACCGGGTGGGCCATAGAGCAGCACTCCTTTCGGCGCGCTGAGCTTGTATTCGGAGAATACGTGGGGATGCAGGAACGGAAGTTCGACCGCGTCACGGACCTGTTCCAATTCCTTCTGAAGACCACCGATATGCTCATAGTCGACATCCGGAACTTCTTCCAGCACCAGCTCTTCCGCTTCGGACTTCGGCAACTTCTCGATGACATACCCGGAACGGGGATCATAGAGGAGATGGTCCCCCACACTCAGTCGTTCAGCGAGCAATGGATCGCCGAGCTCAGCCACCTTCTCTTCGTCAAAATGCAGGGTGACCAAGGCCCGTCCTCCCTCCAACACGTCTTTGAGCCGAACGACCTCTCCTTGGCTGTCGAACCCCTTCACCTCGATCACGTTGAGCGCTTCATTTAGAACAACTTCCCGCCCCTTCCCTAACTCGTCGCGCTTAATCGAGGGATGAAGACTGACCTTCATTTTTCGTCCCGACACATACACGTTGCCCGTTCCATCCTCGTTCAGGCTTGAGAAGATCGCGTAGGCCGACGGAGGCGCTGTCAGCTTCTCGACCTCGGCCCGCAGCGCCTCGATCTGAGCTTTCGCATCCTGCAGCGTCGCCACAAGTTTTTCGTTGTGTTTGGTCGCCTGATCGAGTTGATGGCGGGACTGATAGAGCCGACGGATTTCTTCTTCCATCGACTGAATCTGAACGCGAAGCTTGTCGAGCTCGCGCGCATGTTCGTCGTTCTTGTGAATCATCTCCTCATTCCCCTCGGACAACCGCTTCGTCATCTTCTTAACGGAATCTCGGAGGGACCGGAGTCGACCGGGCTGACCTTTGCTAGACGTCATTTCACCACAACAGGCATCGCGCACAACGCCACTGAGTGCGTGAATGAGCTTGTGGTCGGATTCTAACACCCGACCTAGGGGTGGTCAACAGCAACGGACGATCTCGCGCGAGACTCGTCCTCGCCGTGCCATGGCATCTCACGTCTCCAGAGCATGTGCGAGCTCTCGAACCGCTTCGCCGATGTCATCGCGAGTCAGCAACGCTCCGCTCACGGCAACTCCATGAGCGCCGGCATGACGAACGTCACGCACTCGTTCGCGTGTGATCCCGCCAATGGCAAACACGGGGATGGAGGATCGACGGCAGGCATCGGTCAGCAGATCGAGCCCGAGCGGAGCGCCGAATGAACGCTTTGACGGAGTATCGAAAATAGGCCCGAAGATGACGTAGTCGGCTCCGTCATGATTCGCTCGTCGAACATCTTCAACAGAATGCGTGGAAATTCCGATCAATCGATCGGGCCCAATGAGCCGCCGGACCACGGAGACCGGAAGACTGTTGGCACGAAGGTGCACGCCCACCAAGTTCAGCGCCAGCACGAGATCGACACGATCGTTGAGGATCAAGGGAACGGCGTACGAGGTCGTGATCGACCGGATCTCCTGTGCCAGCTGAAGCAATTCGCCCGTAGGCAAATCCCGCTCTCGAAGTTGAATAGACGGCACGCCAGCCATGATCGCTTGACTGAGTACCGTTGAGAGGGAACGTCCTCGGACCAGGTGGCGATCAGTAACAAGAAGCAGACGAAAGTGTACCGGCGGCATGCTCGAAGACAGTTACGGGTAAGGCGTCAGGGGAGTGACGAGAATTTCTTGCTCCGATGCTTTACCCTTCACTACTCACGCCTTTCCCCCTTACCTGCTTTTACAACATTCCCTCGATCGGACTGCTCGCCGTTGCATAGAGTTTCCTGGGAATGCGACCGGCCTTATAGGCCAGGCGACCGGCATGCACGGCGTACTTCATCGCTTCCGCCATGGCGATCGGATCCTGCGCGCCCGCGATGGCTGTATTCATGAGCACCGCATCTGCGCCCAATTCCATCGCAAATGCAGCATCGGAAGCAGTCCCGACACCGGCATCCACGATGATCGGCACCTTGATCATCTCCATAATGATTTTGAGATTATAGGGATTGCGGATCCCGAGTCCTGATCCGATCGGTGCCGCCAACGGCATGACCGCTGGACAGCCAACGTCGACAAGCTTTTGAGCGACGATGGGATCGTCATTCGTATAGGGCAACACGATAAAACCTTCTTTGACGAGAATCTTTGCCGCTTCGATCAATCCGGCCGTATCGGGGAACAAGGTCCTCTCGTCGCCGAGCACTTCCAGCTTCACCAAATCGGAGACCCCGGCCGCACGCGCCAAACGAGAATACCGAACCGCATCTTCCACCGTGTAGCATCCGGCCGTGTTCGGCAAGATCGTATATTTCTTCGGATCGATGTAATCGAGCAGATTGTCTTTCGATCGATCGGTGATATTCACTCGCCGCACCGCAACCGTTACGACATCGGCGCCGGAGACCTCGATCGCCTTTTTTGTCTCGACAAAGTCCTTATATTTCCCCGTCCCGACCCATAAACGGGATGTGAACTCACGCCCCGCGATGATCAGCCGATCGTCCGCCATAATGCCCTCTCAAAATGACCCGCCGCCGATAAACCCGAGAATCTCGACCCGATCCCCATTTTTGAGCAACCGTCGGCCAAAGGCCGCCCGGTCGATGATTTCAAGGTTCAGCTCGACCGCCACCCGCTCCGTTTGCAGACCCAGGTCTTGCAACAGATCGGCAACCGTTGCGCCGTTGCGCCAAGTCCGCGCCTCTCCATTGACATGGATGTGGATTGCATCCTGCACACCTGTCATCCTATGAGAGTAGAATTCACCTTGTCAACAAAGTGCCCCTTGCCTGGAGGGCTGAAGAAACCGCACAATAGAACTCCACGGTCCCACACATGAAAGAGAAGAATCATCGACTGGCCGCGATCTTCCGATCAATGGCCGACCTCTTGTCCTCCCAACGGGCCAACCCCTATCGAGTGCGGGCCTATCGACGGGCTGCGGATGCTCTGCTTGCAATCGAGGAAGATGTGTCGACCGTGGCTGACCGCCAAGGGCTCGAGGAAATTGACGGGATTGGGACCGATCTAGCAAAAAAGATCGAAGAGTTTCTTGCGACGGGGACCATCCGTGCCTATGAAGAGCTTAAAACCCCGCTCCCGCCGGAAGTACAGAACTGGGTGACGCTTCCCGGGCTCTCTGATTCACTCGTGACCTATCTCTACTTCCGACTCGGGATACGGACGCTTCCCGATCTCGACCAGCTCGTCCGATCGCACCTGATTCGCACGTTGCCGAACTTCTCAGGATCGGAAGAGCAGCTGCTGCAGGCCGTTCAGCGTCGAATGCAGAATCCCGGTTCTTAAGACACCTTCAGCTCCTTGAATATCTTCCAGCTCTTCAACAACTCCACCGCCTTCTGCAGTTGAACATCTTGCTCAAGTGAGAGCTCCCCGCTCACTTCAGGCGAGGCCGAGGGAGGCATTCCGTTTTTCGAACCCGTCTCGTCCGGAGACTTCCCATTCTGTGGTGGAGCATCTTTTCCCACGGGAGGTTTACCGGCCTTGCCCTCCGCCTCTTTTTCAATCGATTTGGCATCGGGCGCTTTCACCGTCGCCGGTGCCGGCAGTTTCACCACGATGTCGGGAGTAATCCCGGTCGACTGGATCGACCGACCTTTGGGCGTATAGTACTTCGCGGTCGTCAGACGAAGCCCCGACCCATCGCCTAACGCCAGGATCGTCTGCACCGACCCCTTTCCGAATGAAGTTGTCCCGACAACAAGACCTCGTCCATAGTCCTGCAGCGCTCCGGCGACAATTTCCGACGCGCTCGCGGATCCTTCATTGACCAAAACTATGACGGGTAGATCCTCCAGCTGATCCTTGGCTTTGGCGAACCATTCGTCTTTTTTCCCTTCTCGGCTCTTCGTATAGACGACCAGTTTCCCGCTGGGAAGAAATTGCTCGGAGACATCAACCGCCGCAGTCAGTAAACCGCCGGGATTGTTTCGCAAGTCGAGAATCGTTCCTTGGACCTTCTGTTCCTTAAACTGTTTGATCGCTTTGGAAAGGTCTCGTCCGGTCGCCTCCTGAAACTGCGTGAGACGGACATAGCCGAGGTTGTCGATCACCTTCGACTTCACGCTTTCAATTTTGATAGTGTCCCGGACGAGGGTGAATACCAAGGGGTCCGGCGTGCCATCTCGTTGAATGGTGAGATTGACCTTGCTGCCTTTCGGCCCTCGCATCTTCTGGACCGCATCCATCAAGGTCAGGTCCTTTGTCGTGTCGTCATTGACCTTGGTGATAAAATCGCCGGCTTTGATCCCGGCTCGATGTGCCGGCGTGCCTTCGATCGGCGCAATGACGGCCAGACGGTTATCCTTCACACCGATTTGAATGCCGACTCCGCCGAATTCTCCCCTGGTTTCAACCTGCATCTCCTTGTACATCTCCGGAGTCATATAGGCTGAGTGTGGATCGAGCGTCGACAGCATGCCGCGGATGGCCCCTTGAATGAGATCCTTCGGTTTCGTCTCATCGACATAATGTTTCTGAACCTGATTCAGGACTTCGGAGAAGGTTTTGAGCTCCTCATAGGTTTCGCCCGCATAACCGGTCGGCTCCCAACCTTTTCCGATGACGACTGCACCGAGCAGCGCAAGAGCAATCATCGGCACGACCACCCAAGACTTCTTCCGAGGCTGCTGTTCCATAATCTTCACATCCCTTCTGCCCTGAGTTGTCGGACCCTCCGATCAGCATACACCAAGAAGGCCGTGCTCATCGTTTGGCCAACCAATGGAGCGGATCCACCGGCTCAGCCCCTTCCCGCAACTCGAAGTATAAAGTATTTTCTCCAATCATGCCCGTATCCCCGGTCTCCCCGATCGGTTGACCTTCGGCAACCTGCTCGCCCGATTTGGCCAGAATCTTGGAGGCATGCGCATATAAAGAAAAGAACCCGTTGGCGTGATCTAAGATTATAACGAGTCCGTATCCTTTCAACCAGTCCGCGTAGACCACACTCCCGGCCATGACGGCATGAATTAAGCTTCCCTCCGCGGCTCGAATTTCAATGCCTTTGCGCTGAACATAGGTATTGAACGTCGGATGCTTCTGGCGTCCGAAGAATGACACGACCTTTCCATCGGCCGGCCAAGGGAGTGTGCCTCGGACTCCATACGCCGAGGGTGAAGACAAGAGAGGAGGCATGGCCGTGGCGCGTCGGCGTGTTTCCAAATCATGCAACAAGCCATCCACCCGTGAGGCGGAACGTTCCAGTTCCTCGACGGTGCGATTATAGGAATCCTTTTCGTGCGTGATCTTCGCCAAATAGACTTTTTTCTCTCTCTGAAGCACTCGGATATCGGCCAGATTTTTCTCAATGTTGCGCTTGAAGGCGACGAGTCCGGCTCTGGCCTCGGCGCGCTGACGCTCAGCCTGCTCCATCCGCTCCATGCCGGCACGGAACGTCTCCAGCAACTCGTAGTCCTTGTGTGACACGACGGAGAGGTATTGCCCACGACGCTGGAAATCACTGTAGGAGTCCGCCGTCAAGAGAGTCTTCACGCGACCAAACCGTCCTTCCATATACTGCACGCGAAGTCGGGCAAGAATGGCCTCACGTCGGGCATCAATATTGGTTCGCATCACTCCCAGCCGGTTCGTGATCTCTTCAATCTCCCGATCCTTCTGCCGCAGTTTCTTGCTGATCTCGCGATGGTCTTGCCGATGATGCACCAGTCGTTCATCCAGGGATTGGAGCCCTTGCAGTACCGATTCTCGTTTCTTCTCCGCTGCCTCAGCCCGCTTCCGTTTCTCCTCGATCTTGTCCTTGAGCTTCTCAAGCGTTTTCCTCTCCCGCTCGATTTTTTCAGAGATCGGATCACTCGCCGCGCCCGCCACAGATGCCCACCCTCCCCCCACCGCAAGGCACCACAGCAGGATGGCGAAGGAGGATCTCATGCCCGCCCTTCTCCGATACGTAGAAGCGACACCACGCTCCCGGCGAAGCCAAGTCCCATTCCCGCCATGACGAGAGCCAGGCACACCGAGAGGGGGAAGAAAGAGATCATGCCTTCGATTCCGCTGAAACGGCCCGTCAATTGAATCTGCTGCCGGAACAGCTCGAACGCAAACTTGAGAATCCCCAACGACAGCGCGCTGCCACAGACTCCGAGTACGGCTCCTTCGAGGAAATAAGGGATACGGATAAAGGTGCTCGTGGCTCCGATCGAGCGAAGAATTTCGATTTCTTCCCGTCTGGCCAGGAGTGCGAGTCTGGTCGTATTTCCGATGATGGTCACCGCCGCCGCGGAGAGGAGGAACCCCACTCCGATCGCCGCCAGTTCGATGTATCCGATCAGTCTGGCCAATAAACTGATCCATTCCTGATTATAGTCGACCTTGGCGACGCCTTCCATTGTTTGGACACGTTCCACCCAACCTTTTATCGCGTCCGGAGACCGAAAGCTCGGCGCAAGCGTCACGACGAACGAGGCCGGAAGCGGGTTCTCCCCAAGCCCTTCGAGTAAGTGCGATTCACCGGGGAACTGAACACGAAATTCTCCCAGCGCCTGTTCTTTTGAAATAAAGAGCACCCCGTCGACCATACGATCGGCCGTCAGCGTTCGTTCGAGTTCTTGCATTCGTTCAGTCGGTAGTTGATCCTCCAAATAGACCATGACCTTGACATCTTCCTGGAGCGACCCCGCCGCGTTCCGGAGATTCACATAGAGCAACAGAAAGATGCCGACGCAGGCCAAGGCAAATGCCGTGGTCAGAACGGCGACGATCGTCGCCGTCCGATTGGTCCGCATGTTCGTCCACGCTTCGCGCACGAGATAAAACAGGCGTCTCACACTCCAACCCCTTCCCCGACCCTTCGCTCCGACAGCAACATCCCTCGCACCAACGTAATCACCCGCCGATTCACATAATTCAGGACATGAGGATCGTGCGTCGCGACGACCACGGTCGTCCCTCGGGCATTGATCAACTTGAACAATTCAATGATTTCCCGGGTACGTTCTGGATCAAGATTGCCCGTTGGTTCGTCGGCCAACAGCACCACCGGCCCATTGACGATCGACCGGGCGATACACACACGCTGCTGCTCCCCCGTTGACAGGCTGTTCGGCAACTGATCGTTCTTGTGATCGACACCGACCGCGCGCAATGCCTCCGTGACTTTACGACGGATATCTTTCTCGGGTGCCCCTTGCACGATCAAGGGGAGCGCGACATTGTCGAAGACGGATTTCTTCGGCAACAGACGAAAGTCTTGAAACACCGCGCCGACTTTCCGCCGAAGATAGGGGATCTCGGACGATCGAAGCTTGGTCACATTTTTACCGTGAACGAAAATCTGGCCCTCGTCCGGCTGCTCCTCCGCGATCAACATGCGCAGCAGGGTCGACTTCCCGGCCCCGCTCGCTCCCATGAGCAGGACAAACTCCCCCTTCTCGATCTCAAAGGTGACATCGGACAACGCGGCTCTTCGATCATGCCATTTTGACACATGGATGAGTTGAATGATGGCATCCATGGAAACCCCTTCGAGTAAAAGCGAACACCGCTCAGTGTTCGGCCACGTCAAATGCGTTCTGGAGATGTTCGATCCGCTTCCGGCCGGAAGATTCCCCCTGGACCAACACCACATCGAATCGGCAAACCTTATCGGACCAATGCCGTTGGGCTAAATACTGCGCGGCCAGTTTCGTCAGCTTCACCCGCTTGCGGTGATCCACCGCCAGCAGAGCCCCGCCGAAGGCGTCTGTGGCCCTGCCCTTCACTTCGACGAAGACCACGACGCCATGATCTTCCGCGACGAGGTCCAATTCACCAAGGGTGGTCCGGACGTTACGATCGAGGATGCGATAGCCCTTGGCCACCAAGAATTGTTCGGCCTGCATTTCGCTGGCTTGGCCAAACTGATGGCGCGGGTCTGACGTGACCATGCCGTTACTGTTCGAGCAATGTGGAGCTCGCCCGTCCGGAAGACTCACGCGTCGCCGCGAGGATCGCCTCGTGCACCGGCATGAATGTTCGGCGATGGATGGAGCAGGGGCCATGGCGCGCCAATCGTTGCAGATGTCCTCTCGTACCATACCCCTTATGCGAGAGAAAATCATATTCGGGAAACATGTCATGGTACTCTGCCATGAGACGATCCCTCGTAACCTTGGCGATGATGGAGGCAGCTGCGATCGAGAGGGAGAGGGCGTCTCCCTTGATGATGGGCCGTTCAGGGATTCTCATTCCGGGAAGAGGAACGGCATCAATGAGTAGATAATCAGGGGAAGGAACCAGTTGATCGATGGCTCGCCGCATCGCTAGCCGGGTCGCTTCGAGAATATTGAACCGATCGATCTCCCCGACATCCGCCGATCCGATTCCCATCCCCACGGCATGCGCAAGAATCTCGGCATACAATCGGTCTCGTTCCCCTTCGGTCAGCTGCTTGGAATCATCGATCCCTAAAATTCGACAACGGGCCGGCAAGACTACCGCAGCGGCAACGACCGGACCGGCTAGCGGACCCCGACCCGCTTCATCGATGCCGGCGATACGACGATACCCACACAGCCGGGCCGCCCGCTCGAACTCTTCGGTGGGTCCCATCAGATCAGACGTCCCTTCACCGATTCACGCGATCGCCTTTGCCGTGAGGGAACATGTGCTCCGAAGAAGGCTAGGAAGCCGTCACCGTCTCCCCTCCCGCCGCCGGAGGTTGTGCCGAAGATTTGCTCTCTCCGACAAACTCCCGCTCCTCGACTTTTGCGAATTTACCCTTCTTGCCGCGCAAATAGTATAGCTTCGCGCGCCGAACGCGCCCTTGCCGAACCACATCCACCTTAGAGACGATCGGAGAATGCACCGGGAAAATCCGTTCGACGCCGACGCCGTATGAAAGTTTGCGGACCGTAAACATTTCGGTATTTAAACTTCCCTTGCGCGCGATCACGGTTCCTTCATAGACCTGAATCCGCTCTTTTTCGCCCTCGACGACTTTGACGTGGACCCTGACGGTATCCCCGATCTCAAAGCTTGGCGCTGATTTCTTCGTCAACGACCGCTGAATTCGCTCCAACTGATTCATGGACTTACTCCTCCTCCCGGCATGATGTCGGGGCCGTCAAAAGGCCTTCGCGCATCAATTCATCCAATAACTGTTGATCTTCCCTCGTGAACATCCGACCTTGCAGAAGATCGGGACGTCGTACATATGTGCTACGCAACGCTTGCTTTCGACGCCACAACCGAATGGCCTCATGATGGCCCGAGAGCAACACATCGGGCACGCTGATTCCTCCAATCTCCGCCGGCCTCGTGTACTGCGGATACTCCAGCAACGAGTCTGAAAACGATTCTTCCAAGACAGAACTTGGGTCGCCCAAGACGCCGGGAACGAGTCTGGCCGCTGCATCGATCAATACGAGCGCCGGCAACTCACCTCCGGTCAACACATAATCTCCGAGTGAGACTTCCTCCGGAACCAGCGCCGTGCGGACACGCTCATCGACTCCCTCATAGTGCCCGCACAGAATGACGATTCGGCGACGCTCACCCGCCAACTGCTGCGCATAGTCTTGCGTGAAAGGCCGCCCATGAGGAGTCGGAAATATCATCCGGATGTCTTCCCCGCAAGCCTGCGCTTGCTCTCGGATCGCCGCAACCGCAAGAAGAATCGGCTGGGCCTTCATGACCATGCCGGCCCCGCCTCCATACGGCATATCATCGACCACTTTATGACGATCCACCGTGAAGTCTCGCAAATTGTGCACCTTCACGGTAAGCAGCCCCTTGTCTTGCCCTCGTTTGAGCATGCTGTGAGACAGGACCGGAGCGAACATGTCAGGAAACAATGTCAGCACATCGAACCGCAACATGCTACTCACCCAATCCGTCGATCAGCCGGACGGTCATCGTGCGAGCTGCCATGTCGACGGCGCTCACCAATTCTTTCGCGGCGGGGATCAAGATTTCCTTGGCTCCTTGGCGAACAACAAAGACGGGGTTTCCCGGCACATCCAAAATCTCTTCCAGCACACCGATCGGCCGACCCTCCTGGGTAGAGACAGCCAGACCGATGAGATCGCACTCATAGTATTGCCCCTCCGGAAGCTCGGGCACGGCCCCTCGAACCGTCCGTATGAATCCGCCCCGCCAGAGACTCGCTGCCTCCGGCGTGGTCACACCAGTCAATCCAAGAATGAATCCAGCCGCTACCCGCCTCACATGGGTGACGCTGGTCTCCAAGGTTTGACCGTTCCTTGCGAGGAGGCTCACACTTCTTAGCCCTTCAAACCGACCAGGGACATCGGACAGTGGCCGAACCTTCACTTCTCCTCTGACGCCAAAGGCCCGTTCAATCAGTCCCACCGTCACGGTTTCCAACTGATTCGCCATCACGAGATCAGGATTTTGCAGGGGCTTTTTTCTGCGCGGCTTTTTCAGCCTCAAACTGCTTCCAGACTCCTGCCCGGCGCAGCAACGTCCGCACGGTCACCGTGGGTTGAGCGCCGTGCCTCAGCCAGGTCAGGACACGTTCCTGTTTCAACTCCGGCATGCCGGCTTCTTTCAACGGGTCAAAAATCCCAAGGATCTCCAAAAACCGGCCGTCACGTGCTTTCCGCGAATCGGCGGCCACCACTCGATACATCGGTCGTTTATGTCGTCCTGTTCGAGCCAGTCTCAAATGTACAGCCACAACGTCCTCCTTAAATAAGTGTGCCGACAGCTGTCAGCTTCTTCATGCCAAACTTTGCTTGCAGCCCACGTAGCTGAAAGCCATTCACGGACAGCCGACGGCGTTCCCTCACATCGAGCGCATGAGCTGGGCGAGCTGTCGACGCCCTCCTGCACCGGTCATCGCCTTCGCCAGCTTCTTCGCGGACAAAAACTGCTTGATCAGACGGTTCACATCCTGCACCGTCGTGCCGCTGCCACGAGCGATCCGCTTCTTCCGACTCCCGTTGATAATCGTATGATCGCGGCGTTCTCGCGGGGTCATCGAATCGATCACGGCTACCACGCGACCGATCTCTCGCTCCGGCTTGTCGCCTTCGATCGCGTGCTTGAGTTTTTGCCCACCCGGGAGCATGCCAAGAATCTGCTCGAACGAACCCATGCGGCTCATCTGGCCGAGCTGAGCTCGAAAATCTTCCAGGGTGAAAGTATTGCTGGTGAGCCGCTTCTGAGCTTCCTCCGCCTGCTCCCGAGTGATGCTTTCCTGAGCTTTCTCAATGAGCGACAACACATCGCCCATCCCAAGAATGCGGGAAGCCATCCGGTCCGGATGAAACGGCTCCAGCGCATCCAGCTTTTCCCCGACACCGAGAAACTTGATGGGCTTGCCGGTTGCGGCCCGAATCGACAAGACCGCCCCTCCGCGCGCATCCCCTTCAACCTTGGTCAGAATAACGCCGGTCAGCCCGACCTTCTGATCAAACTGGCCGGCCATGGTCACCGCATCTTGCCCCGTCATCGCGTCGGCAACCAACAACACCTCATGAGGGGACACCGCTGTTTTCACGGCGACAAGCTCGTCCATGAGTTCGTCGTCGATATGCAGTCGACCTCCGGTATCCAGGATAATGAGGTCAAAACCCTGATCGCGCCCCCGCTCGACCCCCGCACGGCAGATTCGCACCACATCCGCTTGAGAAGCCTGACCGTGATCCGCGCGATGAACCTCCACTCCAAGATCCCGACCGAGAGCACTCAGTTGTTCACCGGCCGCAGGGCGACGCGGGTCGGCGGCAACCAAAAGCACTCGCTTGCCTTGATTCTTGAACAGACGCGCCAGCTTGCCGCTGGCCGTCGTCTTTCCGGCTCCTTGCAACCCAACCATCATCAGGATGGTTGGGGGCATTGAGCTCAGGGCAAGTCCCGCCCGCTCATGCCCCATCATCGCCCTGAGTTCATCCCACACGACTTTGACGACCTGATGCCCGGGAGTCAGACTCTGCAAGACTTCCTGGCCGACCGCCTTTTGACGGACGCGATCGATGAATTCTTTGACGATCTTGAAGTTGACGTCTGCTTCAAGAAGCGCAAACCGCACGTCTTTCAACGCTTCCGTGATGTTCTGCTCCGTGAGCACACCCTGCCCTCGGAGTTTCTTCAGAATTTTCTCAAACTTATCGCTCAACCCATCAAGCATGACGCCGTATCACCACAAAGAAAGAGGCCATCGAAGCCTTGCACGAGACCTCCGATCGCCTCGAAAATCCTTGGAAAAGAGCATCGGGGAGTGTATCGGACCAAGCAAGGCAAGTCAAGATGATCCCAAGTCAGTAGTTTTATTGACATGCCGAAAACCTTCGGATATGGTGCCCTTCAGCCACCGAATACCCACGTACGGAAACTCATAAGGAAAGAAGAGTGGCCGCGTGAGAAAATCACCCTGGGTTTTGATCATCTTCGTGTTAATCGGAGGGCTCCTTGGCGGCATACTCGGGGAGATTCTCCACGTCATGGCACCTCAAGGCACCATCCAAAGCATTTTCGCAACGAACTTCAATCCCGGCATCAGTCCCCCGCTCACCATCGACCTTGTCCTCATCAAGCTGGTCTTAGGATTCAATATTAAAGTCAATATTCTGAGCATCCTTGGGATGTTCATCGGCATCTACCTCTACAAACACGTTTAGGATTTTGCGTTCAACGCTTGAAGCCGAAGCGATCGAATGCGGTTGCGTAGCTCCGCAGCCTGCTCAAAGGCCAATTCTTTGGCGGCGGCTTTCATGTCTGACTCGAGGCGTTCGATGAGCTGATCCGTTGATTCCGAACTGCCGTACTGTTCGATCGACTCCGCTGCAAGGTCCAACCGGGCATAATCCATGTCGGCCACCGCATACTCAAGAGAAGGAATACCTTTCGTAATTCCGACCGGGGTGATGCCATGCACTCGGTTATACTCGGCTTGAATCTCGCGACGTCGGTTCGTTTCCTCGATCGCCTGCTTCATCGAATCCGTCACCATATCTCCGTAAAAAATCACCCGTCCTTCGAGATGGCGTGCGGCTCGCCCGGCTGTTTGAATCAGCGCGCGATACGAGCGTAGGTACCCCTCCTTATCGGCATCAAGAATGGCGACCAGGCTCACTTCGGGAAGATCAAGCCCTTCGCGAAGTAAATTGATCCCCACCAGCACGTCAAACACTCCGCGTCGGAGATCGCGGATGATCTCAGTTCGTTCGAGTGTCTTAATATCGGAGTGCAAATAGCGAACATGGACTTTCAAGTCGTGGTAATACTCGGTCAAATCTTCCGCCATCCGCTTCGTCAAGGTGGTCACGAGAACCCTGCCGCCTTTGGCGACCTCCGCGCGGACTTGCCCGAGGAGATGGTCCACCTGACCCTTGGCCGGCACGACTTCGATTCGCGGATCCATCAAACCGGTCGGGCGAACGATCTGTTCAACCACATCACCGCCCGCATGCTCTAATTCATAGCTACCCGGTGTTGCGGACACATACACCACCTGATCGAGACAACGCTCGAACTCTGAAAATTTCAATGGGCGGTTGTCGACCGCCGACGGCAGTCGGAATCCATACTCTACCAGCGTCCGTTTCCTGGAGTAATCTCCCTCATACATCCCGCCGACTTGAGGAACCATCGCGTGAGACTCATCGATGATCAGCAGAAAATCCTTCGGAAAGTAATCCAGCAACGTGGGAGGCGACTCACCCGACTTCCGCCCGCTGAGATGGCGTGAATAATTCTCGATTCCATGGCAATAGCCCATGGCTCGGATCATCTCCAGGTCGAACTTGGTGCGCTGCTCAATGCGTTGGGCTTCCATCAGACGTCCCGCTTTTCTGAAATACGCGACGCGTTCGTCGAGTTCTTCCTCGATGCCGGTAATGGCCCGCTCATACCGATCCGGAGCAATGAGATAATGGGTATTCGGATAGATCGCGATCTTGGGAAGCTTGCCGAGCGATTTCCCGGTGAGTGGATCGATTTCATGAATCGCATCCACCACGTCTCCAAACAGCTCGATGCGCACCGACTTCGCCTCGGATGAGGCAGGGAAAATCTCGATCACGTCTCCCCGCGCCCGAAACGTCCCTCGATGAAAATCCACATCATTGCGCTCGTATTGGATCTCCACCAGTTTCGATAAGATCTTTTCTCGTTTCGTCTCGACGCCTTCCTCCAAATAAATCAGCATGTCATGGTAGACCTCCGGCGACCCAAGCCCATAGATACAAGACACGGAGGACACGATCAGCACGTCGTTTCGTTGCAAGAGCTCGGTCGTGGCGGAGTGGCGCATTTGATCAATGGCGTCATTGATGGAGGCATCCTTCGCGATATACGTGTCGCTCTGCGGGATATAGGCTTCCGGTTGATAATAATCGTAATAACTCACGAAGTACTCGACCGCATTATGGGGGAAAAACTGCTTGAACTCCTGATAGAGTTGGCCGGCTAAGGTCTTGTTGTGGACCAGCACGAGCGTCGGCTTCTGGACACGCTCGATGAGATTTGCCATCGTGAAGGTCTTGCCGGACCCCGTCACCCCAAGCAATACTTGGTGTCTCTTCCCGGACAGCACTCCAGCGGTCAGCCTGGCGATGGCTTCCGGCTGATCCCCACAGGCTTTAAAGGGAGCCTCTAGCTTAAAGGGCGGCACGGTCCCCCCTCTGAATCATTGCGGACGGGCATCCTCGTACTCATGCATATCTCTTGACGTCGGCGCGATCAAAAGCAAAAAGGGCTGCCGGGAACTCCCGGCAGCCCTTATCGCAAGAAAACAAATTTGACGTTACCCGCGACCGCCTCCGAATCCACCGCGCCCCCCTCCACCTGAACGGGGTTCCTGAGGACGCGCTTCGTTCACCGTTAACGTACGGCCACCGAGTGGCGTGCCGTTCAAAGCGGTAATCGCCGCTTGCGCTTCAGCATCAGACGACATTTCGACAAACCCAAATCCTCGAGACTGCCCGGTGAACTTATCCGTAATAATCCGCGCCGAGGCAACGGCCCCATGCGCCGCAAACAGATCGCTCAGCTGTTGCTCGGTTGTTGAATACGGTAACCCACCGACATAAATCTTCGCACCCATCGGACTCCTCCTTTGACACAATGATGTTGTCTTGGACTCGAGAAAGCAACGAGGAAGGAATGGGCCGAAGACGTCAACACAGCGGCGGCTTAGCTCTGGCTTCCGATCAGATTCCCGGGCTGGCCCAATAACAACATCTATTCAGGCCTTGTCACTTTCAACACCGGTCTTGCCAGGCCTTTAGCGCACCGGTGGGCCTAGGTTACTCCAGACAGACGAGAAAAAGCAAGTTTGAGGCCAAACCAGCACGACGGTGAACCACGGTTAATAGGCCGGTGGGGCGGAAAGTGGCCGGTGAGAGAAGAGAGGAACAGCATGAAAGCTATCGAACCACATCGTCGATGTCCCAGCAATGACTAACCCCACCTGCCCCAACCCAAACGCCTGGTCTTCAATAGACAGGATGAGCGTTCCATCCACAAACACCTCGATAAAATCCTTGCTGATGATGGTATTCCGCTGCACCCTGAGAGAATGCCACTCAACCGGTTTCAGATTGACCGGCGCTTGACCGAGAACCGTTGCAAGTCCGTCAGAGAACCGGACAAATCGAACTTGTCTCGAGAGGGGGTCGACGAGCGCAGTATAAAAATTCCTTGCGTCACGCACCCCCAAGACAACCCCGCCTGATCCAACGCCCCTTTCCGGCGTATGAAATCGAACACTCAAGTCAGGATATTCATACTGCATTCCCTCGACCAATAGAAGCTGGTAACAACTCTGAGCACAGGTCGAGGAGCCTGTAAGGGCTTGCGGAGGAGAAGGCGCCGCCGCATGCCCTTGGACGATCCATTCCCCAAGCGGCTCATCGGTCGTCACTTCTTTCACGAACCCGCGAGGCAACGTATTGAGTGGCTCCTGATCGAATGTCCACTTCTTGAAAAGTCCGCCCGTCGCTTGATTCTTTAGATTGACGGCCTTTTCTTCCTGCGTTTCATTCTGAACTCCGTAACTAGGGAGGCCCCCCATGACAAGGCCGGCCGCCAAGAAAGCGAAGAGCCCGGCCCGAGCACGCCTGATGACAGAATATATGCGAGATTTCTTCGACACCGATAGTACCCGTAGTACCCGCACTACTGTGAGCTTCCTGACTTCTTAATTTGAAGAATCTCGCGCTGCAACCGGTCCCGCTCGGCCAAAATCTTCTTTCTCCGTTGACCCCGGTTCCAGATCCACCACCGCAGTTTCTGTGCAAATGTCACCGCCGGCGTCGGGGCGCTGCCGCCGGGAGCTTCCTGAAACGAATAACCGTCATGGCTGTCACGTTGCTCGAAAAATCGCCGGTACAAATGATCGTACAAGCCTTTTCCTGATTCACCGCCTGCCATTATTCACTCCATCACCGAGTGACGTGTTCATTCTTTCCGGCGCTGAACCGATCGCGCTCACTGCTGCATGAATACTACCTGGGCTCAATGCAGCTCTGCAAGCCGCCTCGTCCACTGTGCTATGATCGCCCGCATAAACGCAATGGTTTGATATGACCAAACGCTCACCATCGAAACGTGTCCGTCCCTCCACGCAGATCTGGCGCTCTTGGATCCTGTTCTGTACCGCGCTGGCGCTGACACTCCAGCCTCCGCCTAGTCTGGCTCAGTTATCGAAGACGAGCCTCGAAGCCGCCATCGAATCGCTCTCGGCTGATCGGATGCTCGCAGACATCCGAACCCTCAGCGGACCAGTATTCAATGGAAGGCAAAGCGGCACGGCTGATGACCTGCGATCGGCACAGTGGGTAGCGCAAGAGTTTCTCGCGGCCGGGTTGCGGCTGCCCCTCGTCGGCAATAACTCACTGGTCGTGCCTTTCTTCACTGGAAAGAACGGTGCTTCATCTGGTGCGATGGCAACCTCAATTTTCACTTCCCTGATGGCACCTGAGCCGACATTGCGAGTCGGCTCGACAGATCATCTGACTGTCAAAACTCTTGGCTCGGATTACTTCCCCGTCTTCGATTCGCCCTCCGCGGATATCCAAGGTCAAATTGTGTTCGTGGGATATGGCATTGTCGATCCGACTCACGGCATCGACGACTATGCCGGCGTCGACGTGAGCAATTGCATCGTCCTGTTCCTGCGGGGCAAGCCGGAGCATTATCCTCGCCCCGTCACCCACGCCGACAAGGTGAGGTTCGCGCGGAATCGCGGCGCGCTCGGCTATTTGACGGCCACCGGCCCTCTCCTCCACCCCTATGAGATCCGCCGGGGCGTGACCGGGAGCCCCAGCGCCTTTTACGGACAGTTGCCGCCCGATCAAGCCATTCCCGGCGCCTGGATCAACACCGCGCTCGCCCAAGAACTACTTACCGAGTCGAATGGAACCGCTCCCGATCGCCTTCGCACGCTTCAGGAACATTTGAACCAGGCAGCCTCATCACAGGCCACACGCACGGACCGATATGCCTCGCTCCATTGGGAGACCGCAACAAAAGAAGGCCTCCTCGTCAATGTATTGGGAATGATTCCTGGAACCGGAACCGAGGCCGTCATTATCGGAGCCCATCGTGATCACTTCGGTCGTCCAGGAGGGCTACTGTTCCCCGGCGCGGATGACAATGCTTCCGGAACGGCAGTCATCGTGGAGGTGGCCCGGGCCCTCGCCAAGCTTGAGTCACGTCCTTCCCGAACGATCCTGTTCATCTCATTTAGCGGCGAGGAGCGTGACCTGCTCGGCTCCCGTCTCTATACCTCCCGGCCGATCATTCCCCTCGATACCACAAGAGCCATGATCAACATCGACCATGCGGGCGTCGGTAACGGACGACTCACCGTCGGCGTGACAGGGTTAGAGAAGGAAGTCGCTCTCGCGGCAGGAAAAGCCGCAGGCATTCACGACAAACTGGATCTCTACGGATTCTTCCCCGGCGGTGACCATGTGCCGTTCAAAGAAGCAGCCGTGCCGACCGTCACCGTGGTGAGCGGTGGGGTGCATCCTCACTTTCACCAACCGACGGATACCGCCGATACCATCGAGCCAGGACTCGTCACAGCCACTGCTCGGTATGTGCTGGCCATGACTTGGCAGCTGGCCTATGGGCCATGAGCGACCGCACATCGCTTCACAAAAGACCGGCGGCGATCGTCATTCGTCAAACCGCCGCCTACGGCATCTCGTCGAGTAACCCGGACTCAATCGGAGGCAATGGAGCGGTATCGCGTGGCGGCCCCGGAAGCACGGTGGGGCTTCCTATCTGATTCGCGCCTTGGATAAGCCCGATAGATAGTTGCGGTCCGAAGGTCATCACCGCGCCACTCCATGCCTGTCCAGTCGTCGGATTGCGAAAGTTAAAGGACTGGAAGTTGGGGGCCGGTGCATAGAGGAACCCTTGCGTTCCCTGGTTATCGATGTACAGACTGCCGCCGCCGAACCTAATCAGCGGAGAGACTCCTCCACTAAATGACCGGACACTCGATGCGCCCGAGGTGCTCTGCGCCAGCACGGATTCGTCGGCATGGAGCGCCGCGACCGCCAGCACACACAGCAAACCGCCCGCTTCCTTCAGGCGCCGAGAGAGATTAATATTCATGACAGGCTCCATGAAACACATTACAGTATGCGCTGGTTCAGATCGTCGATCAAGGAGGGATGTATGATTGGCAACTCCTCAACTCGCCCCCACCCGCTGGTAGTCCTGTTGTTCGCCTGCTTGGGATGGCTCTCATCCCAGTCTGAAGGCTGGGGTCTGGATGCCACGCAACCGATTCCGGCGGAACGGCGTGAAACCATCTCATTGGCGGATGCCGCGGTCCGCGCGCTCCAGCACAATCTCGATATCAGTATCAGCCGCCACAACAAAGAAAGCCGGTTGGCTGACATTATCGTCGAACAATCAAAGTTCGACCCCAACTTAAGCATCAACGGTCAATATAACCGGACGGTGAACCCTCTCAATCGACCCGTGTTCGGAGGAACCGGCGTCAACCTGAACCAGATTAGAATTTTCGACCAGCGTAATCATTCCGTGACCGTCGATGCTTCGACCAACCTCATCACCGGCGGTAATTTCGACGTCAACTATAGCCCGGCTCGGAACAGCGTGAATCAAGATGTCGCCACGGGGTTCTTGTTCAACCCTTCCTGGACGGGCGGCCTGGCCTTCACCTTCACCCAGCCGTTGCTCAGAAACGCCGGAGTCGCGATCAACAAGACCTTCATCAAGATCGCTCAGAACAATGCCGAGGTCGAGCAACATGTGTTTCGAGATCGCGTGATGACCGTCGTCTCCACGGTGGAACAAACCTACTGGGAGTTGGTGTTTGCGAATGAACACTTGAAAGTTGCGCAGGCGGCGTTGAAGGCCGCGGAAGAACTCTTGGCCACGAACCGCGCCAAGGCGAAAGCAGGCGTCATGTCGATCGTCGATGTGCTTCAAGCCGAAGCCGCGATGGCATCGCGAGTAGAGCAGGTATTGGTGGCGGAGAAAGCCATTCAGGACCAGGAAGATCAATTACGGCGTCTGTTGAATCCGGGCGAAGAGGACTTGCGTCAAGACGTACGCCTGACTCCCGCCGATGCCCCCGTCACGGTCCTGGAGCCCCTCAGCCTCCAGGAAGCCATCGACATCGCGATCGAACAACGTCCGGAAATCACCCAGGCAAAAAAACAGATCGAGTCCGGTGAACTCAACAAGCAATTCGCCCGCAACCAATTGCTGCCGACACTGTCGTTTCAAGGCACCGTCGGACTCGCCGGCCTCGGAGGCGACTACGGCGAAACCTTTACCAGAAACTTCAGCGGCGACTTCTACAACTATGGAGCGGGACTGGTGCTCAGTTATCCGCTCGGCAACCGCGCGGCTGTCAGCACCTATAGCAAGCGCCAGCTGGAGGCCAAGAATGCGGAAGTCGCGCTCGCGAACGTGCGTCAACAAATCATCGTCGGCATTCGTGAGGCGGTGCGTCGAGTCCAAACCGACTTCAAGCGTATCGAGACCACCCGCTCGGCGCGAATCATGGCCGAAAAACAGCTGCAAGCCGAACAGGAACGGCTGAAGGTCGGCCTCAGCACGACTCGTTTCGTGCTCGATTTCCAACGCGATCTGGCCACGGCTCAGGGTAACGAACTACGGGCCGTCGTCGATTACAACAAGTCGCTGTCCAATCTCGCGCGGCATAAAGCAACTACGTTGGACCGCTATCACCTTGAGCTCTCGTAGCTCGCCCATGGCCTCCGGGCCGGATCGGCCGGCTTCAGCTCACATCGTTACCGTGGGAGCGGCACTGCCGCTGCTTCCCATCGCGGGAACCGCCGGCTACTATGGTCTGCCGACTTCCCTCAAAGCGCAGCTCCTCGTTCAATTCGCGCCGCAGTTTCTCTCCTATATAGGGCTGAGCCTCTGGGCCGCCCGCGCCTCGCAGGTCCCCATTCAACTCGGGTTAGAAAAAGAAAAGATACTGACCGGCCTGCAGTGGGGAATTCCGACGGGATTGTTATTAGGCGGTCTGAATACCTTCGTGATTCTGGCGGTCTATCCGTCGTTGGGTTTCGACATCACCTTTTTGAAGCAGACACCGCATGGCCGCCTTCCGGTCCTCGTCATGGTGCCGTGGCTCATCTGCTGCATCGCGCTGTTCGTGGAGGTGAACTTTCGCGGGTTCCTCTTGGGACGGCTGGCCGATCTCGAATCGCAGTGGCGGGGGACCGACTCACGCGAGCGGCCGGCGCTCCTCGCCCTCGCAATCAGCTCATTCACCTTTGCCTTCGACCCGTTCCTGGTGAATACCTTCCAACACCTCCATTGGATCGCACTCTGGGATGGATTGATCTGGGGGATGCTTTGGATGCGGACGCGCAACCTTTGGATTACCATCGTCGCGCACGCCGTCGAGGTGATGGTGATGTACAGCATGGTACGAGCGGCGATCGGGTAAGACGCGACTGACTGCCGTCTCACCGGTTTGCCCTCAAGTCATGGCCGACCAATCTACACCACAATGATCCGAGTCGACTCATTACCCTCCGATACGGACCGGGGAAGGAGCCGGAGAGGAAAACCATTGAGACGTTCCACAGAACGAGCAGGCTGTGGAAAAACTCATGTTGACATCTGTCGCCGTCACGGATATTGAGGGTTGAGACGACATTGGACAGTCAGCAGGAAGCACCCCGTGACCGATCTCGGCAAATATATGCTCTATTTCCTGTTAGGCGGCTCGATCGTGAGCGTGTCCACGTATCTTGGCTCGCAAGGCAAGTCGTTTCTCGCCGCCATGGCCAGCACCTTTCCCGCCATCACCGGCCTCACCTTCATCCTGCTCTATGCGAACGGCGGCGGCACCACGACGGTCGACTACGCCAAGAACTTGCTGTGGTTTGTCCCGCCCTGGACCGTCTACGTCGTCGCGATGATCCTGGGCATTCCGCGCCTTGGCTTCTGGACGGCGATGGCTGGATCACTCATCCTGTATATGGGATGCATAGGATTGCTGAAGATGATGTTGCGATGATCCCGCCTATACGGCCTCGCCGAACCGCAGTCGATTCATCTCTTCTAAGGCTGACACCATCCGGTCAAGCGCTGCCGTGACGGAATGGCTGGCTAAGTAAGACGGGCCATCGCTCCCGGCCCAGAGATCCGGTGGACTCTCCATGGCTCGCACGTTGAGACAGAATCGGCCGATCGTCTGCTGCCAGTGAGCCGACCCAGACCCTTCATCAAGAAACCGACGACGATCTTGAGAAAAGGGCCGGTCGAATTGTCTCGCCCGCCGCTGCCACACCGCTTCCATCGCCTGCTGCCGCTCCGGACCGAGCTCCAGCCCACCGGCGCGTTCATTGAGCGCCGCGAACAGGCCCCCCACGACATGATCCACGTGCGCGTCCGGAAAGACACCCACACAGGCCTGCATCAGGAGATACTTATGAAAGAGAAACACCTCGGCGCTGATGAGCGATTCATCCGCCGAAGGATCATACGCGCGGGCGAGCTCACGCAGCGCCTCCGCCGAGGACCCGGCCAAGACCGACCCAAGCAGCGGCACGATGCGACGGCCTAGATCGAGGTACTCAACATTCGTGAGCAGTGTCATGCAAGTCGGTTATTCCAACACGACGGCCGTGCCGCTCGCGCTGACCATCAGCATGCTGCTGTTGGCGCCGATCGTTTCATAGTCGATATCGATGCCGACAATCGCATTGGCGCCCAAGGTCTTGGCCTGCTCACGCATTTCTCCAAGGGCGATATCCTTGGCCTTCCGGAGCTCCTTTTCATAGCCCGCCGAACGCCCGCCGACGATATCGCGGATCGACGCGAAAAAATCCCGAAAGATATTTGCGCCGAGGATCGCGTCCCCGGACACCAAGCCCAAATACTTCACTGCTTTTTTGCCTTCGATATGGTTGGTCGTCGACAGAATCATGTGTCCTCCTCGTTGAGTGTCTTCATCCTCTCATTCGGCGAACCAATCAACAAGCCTTTCCTGCGTCATTGAACCACACTTCGACTGTTGTTACGATGGTCGGTCACTCACCCGTGGGATCCATCGCCGTGCCGAACCCTGTACCGCCCACTCCGTCGCCCCATCACCTCATCATTGAAGGTGCGCGGCAGAATATTCTCAAAAACGTCTCGCTGCGGATCCCCCACGACCAGGTGACCGCCATTACCGGCGTGTCGGGGTCCGGTAAGTCCTCGCTCGCCTTCGACACGATCTTTGCGGAAGGACAATGGCGCTATGTCGAGTCGCTCTCGACCTACGCCCGCATGTTTCTCGACAAGGTGGCCCGCCCGGACGTGGATCGCCTCATCAATGTGCGGCCGGCCATCGCCATCGAGCAGAAGAATCAAGTGCGCACGTCCCGCTCGACGGTGGGGACGACGACGGAAATTGCCGACCTCCTACGCCTGCTCTTTGCCAAAATCGGCAAGCCGACCTGCCCGGATTGTCGTCAGGAAGCCCGCTCGTTTCAACCAGAGACGGTGGCGAACGATCTGCTCACACGATGGCCCGATGCCAGAGCCATGGTACTGTTTCCCATCCCCACTCCTTCACGCAAGGAAGAAGCGGCCCTCGTGTCATCGCTGCTGACCCGTGGATTCACCAGAATGAAAGCAGGCGATGACATCATCGATCTGCACGATGTCGAAGCGCCCTCGCTCCACACGTGCCCGACCCTCTTCATCGTCCTCGATCGCTTGGTGATCAGAGACGACCATCGTTCTCGTCTCGTCGAAGCGATCGAAACCGCGTTCCGTGAAGGGGACGGACGTTGCTCGATCGACATCATCGGCCATGGCCGGCAGTCCTACAGCACCAGATTTCTCTGCCAGCAATGCGGACGCGCCTTCGAGCCCTTGCGGCCGATTCTGTTTTCGTTCAACCACCCCCTTGGGGCCTGTCCCGAATGCAAAGGGTTCGGGAATGTGTTGCGGTACGATCCTGACCTGGTCATGCCCGACTCCACCAAGTCGCTTGCCGAGGGAGTCGTGGAACCTTGGAGCAAACCCAGCTCCGCCTGGTGGCAGAAACAGATGTTGTCCGCGATGAAACGTCATGGAGTCGACGTCTCCGCTCCGTTCACAACGCTCCCCACGGACACGCAACGCTTGCTCTGGGAGGGCGACAAGTCCTTCGACGGGATCAACGATTTTTTCGAATATCTGGAAGGCAAACGCTACAAACTCCATGTCCGTGTCTTTCTCAGTCGTTACCGCACCCCCTTCGATTGTCCTGGTTGCCATGGCAGCCGCCTGAAGCCCGATGCGCTGTTCGTCAAAATCGCCGGACACGATATCCATCAGGCGACGGAACGAACGGTCGAGAGTCTTGCCGGTTGGGTCGGCTCCCTGCCCCTACGTCAACCCGAGCGGGAGATCGCTGCCGATATTCTCCGACAGCTCACCGCCAAACTGACCTTCCTGCGGCGAGTCGGCCTCGGGTATCTGACGCTCAACCGTCAGACCAAGACGCTGTCCGGTGGTGAGGCACAGCGGGTCGCGCTGGCAAATCAGCTGGGATCTCGGCTCGTCGGCACACTCTACGTCCTCGACGAACCCACGATCGGACTTCATGCGAGGGATACCGACCTCCTAGCCGGCATTCTCCACGATCTTGCCGATGCCGGAAACACCGTCGTGGTGGTCGAACATGATCGCCGCATGATCGAATCAGCCGACTACATCGTTGAACTCGGGCCTCATTCCGGCGAGAAGGGCGGCGAGATTGTCTGCGCGGCATCAACTGCTGAATTCAAACAAGATCGGCGCGCCATCACCGCCAGGTATTTACGCGGCGAAGACCATATTCCCCCGCCCACGAAGCGGCGAACCGGCAACGGCACAATGCTCGTCATCGCCGGAGCGGATGAGCACAATCTCAAAGACCTGTTCGTGCGCATTCCGCTCGGCATGTTGGTCTGTGTCACCGGCGTCTCCGGCTCTGGCAAAAGTACATTGGTCGAAGACACTCTCTACCGCGCCGTGGCCCGCGCCTTTCGCGTGGACTCCCTTCCCATGGGGCGCTTCAAGGCCATCAAAGGCATCGAGCACCTCAAAGGCATCAAGTTGATCGACCAACAACCGATCGGGCGCACTCCTCGCTCCAATCCCGTGACGTACCTCAAAGCCTTCGATGAGATCCGCCGGCTGTTTGCGTCTGAACGGGAAGCGCTGCAGCGGGGATTCGCGCCGGGCCACTTTTCGTTCAATGCACTCGGCGGTCGCTGCGAACGCTGCGAGGGCAGCGGTGTGGAAAAGTTAGAGATGTATTTCTTCGAGGATATCTACGCCCCCTGTGAGATCTGCGAAGGGAAGCGCTTTAAACCGGAGATCTTGAAGATTCGTTACCGAGGCAAGAACATCTCCGACGTGCTCAACATGACCGTGGAGGAGGCGCTCTCCTTCTTCACGGGAACGCCGAAATTACAGGAGCGGTTGCATCTTCTCACCTCCATCGGCCTGGGATATTTACGCCTGGGCCAATCGGCCACCACACTTTCCGGCGGCGAAGCCCAGCGGTTGAAGATCGCCGCCGAGCTGAAGGACTCCTCCGCCAAGGACGTCCTCTACGTCATGGATGAGCCGACGACGGGCCTGCACTTTGAAGACATCAAGAAGCTCCTCGCCGTCCTCCACAAACTCGTGAACGCGGGCAACACCCTGGTCGTCGTCGAGCACAATCTGGATGTCATCAAATCAGCGGACTGGATCATCGACCTCGGCCCCGAAGGCGGCGCAGCCGGGGGACAGATCGTGGCGGAAGGACGGCCGGAACAGGTCGCGAACGTGCCGGCGTCGCATACCGGGCGGTTCCTGGCACAGGCACTCACAAGCTAGAGACGATCCACTAACAACCCGCCTGCTGATTACGGTTCCGGTTTGTCCGTTTTGGTCACGCGCTGCTCACCTTCCAACTTCTTATGCAGATATTTTTTGCTGAACGTCGTGACGGCGAAGGCAAGCCCGATCGCGATGGGAACAAAAATCGCCGAGGCAAGATTGGCGCTCTTCAGCCAGCCCATTTCCTGCAGCCCCTTAAAGATATACCCTCCAAGCCCGGCCACATAATAGGCGATGACGATGACCGACAATCCCTCGACAGTGTGCTGTAGCAACACTTGACTCTTAGTCGTTTTATCGACGCTCTGAAGCAGCGCGAGATTCTGCGCCTCCAAGATCAAGTCGATGCGGGTGCGAATGATGGTGATAATGCCTTCGAAGCCGCTTCGCAGCGTGTCGATCCGCTTCAAGAGCTGCTGATAGCCTTCCGCCACGCCCGTAATGCCGCTGAGCACATAGTCCGAGGTCGGACGATACGACTCCAGGGGTTTCTCGGCCAACGACGCCAGGGTGGAATGCACGATCCTGTCGTAGGGGAGCGAGGCGGACAACTCGAAGTGGAGTGTGCCGGCCATGCGGTTCGTCTTCAGCAGATCCTGAGTGAGGGTATTCAACCAGCGCTGCAATGTCTGTGAATCGGCGTGTCCGATGTGGCTCGTGATGATCTCGCGCTGTCTCAGGTGGACCTGTTCGAATTTATAGACCTGATCGATGGCCGCGGAAAACATCGGCTTCTGCATGAGCAGTAAATGATAGTAGGTCTCGATCCGCACGATGGCATCGACAATGTCTTTGAGGCGGGAAGGATCGCCTTGCGACGGTCCCACACTGATCCAGTACCGTTCTCGTCCGTGGTCGTCCGGCGTAAAACTTGTCGCGACGCAGGTCTGCTCATTGAAGATTCGGCTGCCGTACAGAACCGGGCCCGGCATCAGCCCACGCAGTTCATGACGCGGCGGGAGCATGCCCGTCGTCAGCAGAATATCCAATCGGCAGACCACCGACCCAATCGGCTCAACCGGAAACGTGTACTCCGGAAACATCAACGGCCCGAACGTCACCGCGCCGTTCACCTGCGACGGCACATGCCAGAGCTGGTAATTATAGTATTCCGTATGGGCCTGCCAGATGAGGATGAGCCGCTCGCCGTTTTCCGCTTCCTTCACGCCGTAGCCGAAATTCTCCCTCACGGAGGTCGTCTCGGCGGAAATCTTCAGATGTCCCAACAGCGATTCGAATTCCAACCGACTGGCCGGACGCTGCGTCGGCGGGTCGGACATGCGAAAGGCTTTGTACTGCACATGGGCCGGGGCGCGCAGCCATCGCCCAATCGGCTGGTGCGGACGTTCATGCAACTTCCTCAACAAGGCGTCGGCTCCCGGCCGAGACGTATCTGACTGATTCACGTATGTGTTCCCCCTCTTGGCATAGCTCGCTCATCCGACTCCACGGTCGACGTGACAATCGCGTCAGGACTCTTGCATCCGAGCCATCATGCGGACAAGACGACCGCCGCGACAAGCCACTCTCCCTCACTGCGGAAACGAGCCTAGCATCCAGCGTGGCAAGCTTCAATGATGATGGAGTCGCGGTCGGTAGGGACGCGCGAAGGACTCAGTTATAGGATGGATCGAAGGGCATTTCCACGTATGGCTGATAGGCCTCGCCCAGCGTAAGGAGGATATCCCCCCAGACACGCGTCGGTTCTTTTTCAAACACGGCTTGCGGGTCCGCGGGCAACGTAATCCATGAGCCGGTTTTCATTTCACTCTCCAGCTGGCCCGGCGCCCATCCGGAATATCCAAGATAGGCGCGGAAGGATTCCTTCGTCCCGACACCGGTGAGGATGCGTTCGACCATGCCGACATCGCCGCCGAGACAGACCCCGTCGAACACGTGATGCGCATTGTCCGGAAACTGATCGCCTCGGTAGAGCAGCATCACTTGATTCGTCTGCACAGGGCCCCCGGCATAGAGCACATGACCTGATCCCTCGATCACCGGAACCTGAGGCAAGGCTTCAGAAATGGACATGGCCGTCGGACGATTTACGATGACGCCGAGCGCTCCTTCCGGCCCGTGTTCGCACAGCAAGACGACAGTCTGGCGGAAGTTCGGGTCGCGCAGGCCCGGCGCCGCGATCAGAAAGATGCCTTTGCGAAGTTCGGTGTCCATGAACGAAATCCTACTCTGCTCACGCGACTTGCGCAAGCGCCGGGCTTCTCTCGGCAGGCGATGACGGCGAGGGGGAGATTACAGCTTATACAACGACGTGCGGCGGTCACGAAGCAGATCGTTGTAGCGATTCAAACTCTTGTTGCGGGCTTGCGCCGGATCGATCTCAACGATCGTCAGCTCGGCTTGGTCATGAGACGCCCGATGTTGAATGACCCCCTTCGGCGTGACCACTTCGCTCTGGCCGATGTAGGTCAACCGCTCTTTTCCGCCCCGTGCTTCGCTGCCGATGCGATTGCACGTCACGGCAAACACCCGATTCTCGAGACACCGCACCGGCATGGAATCCGGGCAGTTCGGCAACACCAAATTGGAGGGATGACAAATGATCTCGGCCCCCTGCATCGCCAACGTGCGCGCCGCCTCCGGATAGTACCAATCGAAACAGATCATGATCCCGATCTTCGCAGCCCCGATGTCCCACACAAGAAATCCTGAGTCACCGGGCGTGAAGCATTGGGTCTCTTCGAAAAAAAGATGCGTCTTCCTATAGCATCCCAGAAAACCGGACGGCCCCACGATTACGGCGGAGTTGTAGCAGCGGGAACCGGATCGCTCAGGAAGTCCCGCCACAAGATGCATCTTGCGGCGTTTCGCGATGTCGACCAGACAACAGACCGTGGGTCCATCAGGAACCGGTTCGGCGAGCTGATGCGCTTCCTGCTGCGAAAGAAACTGATAGCCGGACGCGAACAACTCCGGCAGCACGATGAGGTCCGCATCCGCCTGGTCCAGCTTGGCCGTGACCATCTCCAGATTCTTGGTCACCTCACCGAACTGTGAATCGAATTGGTAAAATCCGACGCGCATGACACCACCTCTTCACTCATACAAGAACGGGCAGGGACGGTGGTCCCTGCCCGTTCCGGAAAACATCCTCGCGGGGCGCAACCGGCTACTTGACTTCGGCCAGGTGCGTGGCCCCGCCGTTCGCGTGTTCGGTGCAGGCCTCCGCATGGCCGGCCTTCCCGTGTTTCACCGCCTCGGTCAAATGCTTGACCCCTTCATCCAAATGCGGGTTTTTCACGCCTGCGGCCATCGCATGCTTGAGCGCCTCCTCTGCGTGCTGCACACAGGCATCGGCATGGCCTTCCTTTCCATGTGATGCGGCGCCTCGCGCATGCTCGACGGCTTCGCTCACATGCGGATTGGCGGCGGCCAGCGCTGAGCCACTCAGCACCGGCGCGCCGACCAACACGCCGAGTCCGAATACGAGCATCGCACTCCGACGGATTCTTCTCATCATGGCTGCCTCCTTGATGGTGGAAGATGCACGGTTTCACGTTGAAAAATTTTCAAATCACCTTACACAGCGCTCCTTCAGACTGTCAAGAAGGCTTGGAGGCCGGATCAAATCCAAGCATTTTCTGAAGCGCATGGAGGTCTTTTTCGGCCGGACAGGCAAAGTCACGACTCCACTCCCACCACGAGCCGGGGTAGTTTCTGAGCTTCGAATATCCGACCAGCTTGAGAATGAAATAGAGCCAGGCTGATCGCACTCCGCCTGTGCAATAGCAAATGACGTCCTGCCCGTTGTCTATCCCCTTCGCGGCCAACATCTCCCTGATCACGGACAGCTCTTTAACCGTCGCATCCTTATTCAAGAACCCATTCCACGCCACGTGTATGGCTGAAGGGATGTGCCCGGGCCGGGGAAGACCCGATACCTCCTTGCCGAGATACTCTTCAACGCTCCGCGCATCGAGAATCGCCGTCTGCGGATGCGGCCCACCGACGAGGCCTTTCACGTCGTTCTTCCACGCGATCACATCCGGCCGTGGTTGAGCTTTGAAATTTCCCTTCGCCGGGGAGACCGGTCCATGCTCAAACGGCCGCTTCTCGGCGGTCCACTTCACCCACCCACCATTCAAAATACGCAACCGGGTGTGTCCCAGATATTCCAACATCCAAAACATCCGCCCTTCATCGCCCCAATTGTCGAAGGGATTGGAATAGATCACGACGTCGCTGTCCTGATTGACCCCAAGCCGCTGGAGAATACGCTCGATCTCACCGAGAGCCGGATTCAGTAATCCTTTCGCAACGGCATTGGGATCGCTGTACTCATGCCATGTGGAATGCACGGCCCCGGGAATATGCCCGCCGAACTCATACGTAGCCTTGCCTCGGACGTCGATGACGACAAGATCAGGACGGCCTAATTGCTGCTGGAGTGTTTCGGTGTCGATCAATAACGGATGCTTCATGATATCTTCCTTACTGCCTGACGCAGTGATTCGGCTGTCGGACGTGGCCTCACAACCATACCCAGCACACCCAGGCCGATCTTCATTCCATGTGTCACGCGTTCAACAGCGCCTTGATGTGGACATCAACAGAGGCGGCGAGCGCCCTCAGATTGTAGCCGCCTTCGAGCGCAGATAGAATGCGACCGTTCGCGTGGCGTTTCGCGATACCCGCCACGATCTCGGTCAACTCCGCATAGCCGGATTCCGTCAATCCCATACCGGCCAACGGATCATCTTTATGCGCATCGAAGCCGGCTGAGATGATGACAAACTCCGGCTTGAAATCATCGGCTGCCGCCACGAGCACTTTCTGAAATACGGCCCGATACTCGTCGTCCCCCTCACCGGCCTCCATCGGCACATTGATCGTGAACCCCTCTCCCGTCTCTTTGCCTCGCTCGGTTCCTCGACCCGTGCCGGGATAATGGGGATATTGATGTGTGCTGAAAAACAAGACAGAAGGATCGTCCTCGAAACTATGCTGCGTCCCATTCCCGTGATGGACGTCCCAATCGACGATCAGCACTCTGGTGAGCCCATGTTTTTTCTGGATATACCGCGCGGCAATCGCCACATTATTGAAGAAACAGAACCCCATCGCCCGCCCGGCTTCGGCATGGTGACCGGGAGGCCGAACAGCGCAGAACACGTGATCGACCTCCTGTGCCATGATGGCATCGACCGCCGCCAATGCCCCTCCTGCCGCGAAATACGCGGCATGCAGTGTGCCTGGAGACATGGACGTATCAGGATCGAGCGAAACTCGGCCACTCGTAGGCGCTTGTCGGTTGAGCGACGCCAGATAATTGGGATTGTGGACCTGCGTGATCCACTCATCCTCGGCCTTTCGCGGTTCGATGCTGACCAGTCGAGCAGCGGTTCCACTCGTCGCCAATTGCTGCATGATGGCGCGCAGCCGATCGGGAGATTCCGGATGCCCGACTCCCATGTCATGCTCAAGATACGTCGGATGATAAACGAGACCGGTGTTTCCCATAACTAAAACCAGTGAAACGTTGTTCGTTCTGGAGAACTGGTTCCTCGTTCCTAGTTTCAGGTTTCAAGTTCCACCTCGGAATTCATCAATCCGAACTCATAACTTGAAACCAGCAACTTGAAACGCTTGAACGAGATACGATATCCGTCGTGAGATTATCATGCAGAAAACGCCATAGACAATGTGCGCCGGCACTGTTATCGTTTCCCATTAACAAGAGGAGCCATTATGCCGAATCCACGAATCGAGCCGCTGAAGAAAGTTCTTGCCATAGACCCGAACGATGACGTGGCCTGGTTCGGCTTGGGGAAAGCCTATATGGACGACGGGAACTTTGAAGAAGCCGCGAAGGCGTTGCAGCAATGTGTCATCGTCAAGCCCACCTACTCGGCTGCCTATTATGGGCTCGCGCAATCCCTCCAGAAGCTGGAGCGCCTCGACGAATGCCGAACCGTCTGCGCGACGGGCATTGACGTCTCAACGAAGAACGGCGACGCCATGGTGACGAAGAATCTTGAGGCGTTGAAGCTTTCGTTGCCGTCGTGAAGAGCCGCTTCTCATCCGCATCTCCCTTTCGTCTGCCACCTTGGGCCATCCGTCTTGTGCGTCTCCAGCACAAACCTCTCGTAGCGGCTACCGATCGCATGCAATTCGTCATCCAACTGACCCTGACCAATGTCACCGCTAAAACCGGTGGTCCTTTCGGCGCTGCCGTGTTTGAATCGCAAACAGGGCGGCTCATCGCCGTCGGGGTCAACATCGTCGAACCCACCAACTGTTCTCTTGCTCACGCTGAAGTCGTCGCCCTCGCCAATGCACACCGGACTCTGAAGCAGTTCGATCTTGGCGCACCCGGTCTGCCGAAGCTTGAACTGATCACAAGCTGCGAGCCCTGTGCCATGTGTTATGGCGCAATCCTTTGGTCCGGAGTTCGCAAAGTCGTCTGCGCGGCGCGAGCGTCCGATGCAACGGCGATCGGGTTTGACGAAGCTCCGAAACCAAAAAACTGGGTGGCGACGCTGGAAGACCGAGGAATTTCCGTGACCCGCGATCGTTGCCGAGATGAGGCGATCGCGGTCTTCCAACGTTATCAGCGAATCGGCGGTCGAATTTACAATGCCCGGAAGGGATCGTAGCGATATTCAACTAAACTGGTAGCGAATGCGCAGATAGCGGGCCTCTAACAAGAAGACCTCACATCAATGATTCCAGAAATCTTGTAGCAAGTACCCGGCTTGTTCGAGGATCTTCGCAAGAGTCGGCCGGTTGATCTCCCTGCCGAGATGAACCGCAATGGTGATCTGCCGCCCGTCGGGATGTCCTCACACCCGATGGCTACCTCCCTCATGGCGATACTCTGACCATCCACGTCTCCGAAGAAACACAAACACATCCTTCAGCTTCGCCATAGAGACACGGCGTAGACCTCTAGGGGAGCTGCGCAAGCAAGTGAGAAGGAAACCGTCTAGCCAGAGTGCCGTTGGTCTTCATGGCTTTATACGATCATCCATATGGAAGCCAATATAGCATGCCGCTTAACCCTCCACCTGAAGGAGAGCGGCAGCGACGCTCTCATGATAAACGACCTTGTGTCACACCCACCGTGGTCCTTGCCGAAGTATTGAGTTGGATCAATGTCGGATCTTAGACTGTCCATTGGGCTCTCAATCAATGAAAGGCGGTATGTACAATCCTCGAAAAGGGCAAAGCACAATCATTTTATAAATATCCTAAAGAATCTGTCTGATCGACGCGTCATGATATTCGGAAAGTGGAGCTGAAGCGCTAGGATTCCGGATCAGCATCTGCACACGCGGTTGAGCACGCTGCTGTTTGGGCCGTTCGATTATCTCGACATTGGCAAGTCTCAACGCCCCTCGTGAGAGAAGCGGCTCGACATCCCAGAGTGAAATCAACACGGCGCTGAGGGTCGGCACCCTGGTGAGCAAGACCGTCACCACCCCGGCGAGCGCCTTCAGATCCACCCAGATCGCTTCCGAACGAGCGTTCTTTTCACCCTGAAGATCGGCTCGTGGAATCGAGATACTGAGCATGACGGGGTCACAATAGTCGGCCAATTGCTTGGCCTTTTGTCGGATACGCGCGAGAATCCTGTGGATCAGGATGACACCCCGATCCTCCTCCTCTCCAACCACCTCATCAAGGTCAAGACCGCGCAAAGGCAATCGCTGACGCGCCGCCGACCCCACCATCGCGGTGACTTCCACGAAAAAGCGTTCGCGACCGAGACCACATTCAAAATCAGCTGTTCGCGCCTTCGACTCCGGCAAAAACGTGACGCGGACTCCGACGCGAAGCAATTGGATGGCCAACTCCAACTCAGCGAGTGCGGATTCCCTCACCCCATAATCGTGGTGGGTGAGCCGCCGGACAAGACGGCCTAGGCGCAGGTGGCTCGATTGATCGGCGCAGTGACGGTGAAGCGTACTCCAGCGATCGTGCAGTTCTTGAGAAAGCCCTTCTTCTTCCCGCTTCCAAGCGGGTATCGGCCCCGGGTGCCCGCGTTGTAGAGACGCAGCCAACCTGAACGAGGTTCGTGGGCGAAACCGGCCCATCGTTTACTGAACCTCCGAATCGTCCTCATCGTTCGCTTTCAGCTTCAAAGCCTCCGGCTGGCGTTTGGCCAATGCATCGTAGACTTCATCCAGCCATCGCCCGGCGCAGCCCAGCACTTCACGCACCAACGGCTCCGGCTGCCCGGTCCGTTTCATCGTCCACTGGGACACATATTCAAGCAACGCGTCCCGTTCGAAGATTGTCGTTGAATGCGTGGCCAGCGCCGATAACTCACCGAGACCGGTGCGAAGAATATCTGCCACCGTGTCCCGTCCATAGGACGTGCTCGCCGTCACATACTGGACTACGCGATGAAGCTCCTGATCGTTCATCCCTCTCCCCGCTCGAGGAATTCTTGCACCATGGCAGCGACCTGTCAACGCGGCTTCCCTGTTTAGTCCGGCAATTTTCTCCAATCTTACCGTGGCGTGGTGATACACTACCGCCTGTTCCCGGCGCAAAACTTACCTGAGAGGAGACTCGGCATGGCCGTCAGACATCCGGTTCCACGTAAGACTTCCACATCACTTTTATCCGACCGGTGGGACCTCACTCACCTCGTGAAAGACCCCCTGAAGAATTTGAAACGGCATCTGGCGGCCCTGGACGCGCAGGTTATGCGGATTGAGTCGGCTCGTCCTCGACTTCAGGCAACAATGGCGAGCGCTGATTTCCATTCGATCCTGAAGCTCACCGAATCGATCGCAGAAGGTTCTGCCCGGCTTGGCGCGTTCGCCTACCTCTGGTTTTCTGAAAACACCACAAACACCCACGCGCGATCATTTAAGTCGCAGGTGGAGGAGCGGCTCGCCGGCATCACCAATCGCCTGCTTTTTCTCGATCTTTGGTGGCAGGGAGTCGATCAGAAGAATGCGGCACGGATGATGGCAGACGCCGGCGACCTTCGGTATTACCTGGAAACCATCAGGCGCTACACACCGCATACACTCTCGGAACCAGAAGAAAAAATCATCAATGTCAAGAACGTGACCGGCCGGAGCGCCGTCAATACGCTCTATGACGTGGTGACCAACGGACTGACCTTCACGATGAAAGTCGGTGGGAAAACCCGCACCATGAACCGCGAAGAACTCATGAGCCACGTGCGGAGCCCGAAAGCTTCAATCCGCCAGGCCGCCTACAGAGAACTTTATCGGGTATTCTTAGGCCAACGGGACCTGCTCGGAGAGATGTATCGGACGCTCGTGAACGACTGGAAAGCCGAGAATGTGGAACTTCGCCGATTTGCTTCTCCCATCGCCACCCGCAACCTCGGCAATGATGTGCCGGATCGAGCGGTCGATGTGCTGTTGGCGACCTGCGCCAAGAATGTTGAGATCTTCCAGACCTACTTCAAACTGAAGGCAAAGATCTGCAAGATCTCCCCGATGAATCGGTACCATATTTATGCCCCCCATCGGGCGGAGACTAAGAAATACAAGTACGCCGATGCCGTCCGCATGGTGCTGGACGCCTATCGCGGCTTTTCTCCCCAGCTGGCAGATCTGGCTGAACAGGTCTTGAGAGAACGGCACGTCGACGGGCCGACCCGTCCGGGCAAACTCGGTGGCGCCTATTGCTACAGCGTGGCGCCCGGCCTGACACCGTACGTGATGCTGAATTTCACCGGCGAAGCCCGAGATATCGCGACCATGGCCCATGAGCTCGGCCATGCGGCCCATGGCATGATGGCCGAAGACCATTCGATCTTTACCTTCCATTCAACCCTCCCCTTGGCGGAGACGGCGTCTGTTTTCGGTGAACGCATTCTCTCCGACACCCTCCTGTCGAACGAGCGCAACAAATCCGTTCGACAGGGCTTGCTCGTGAGTCAACTGGATGACATCTATGCAACCGTGCTACGGCAGGCCTATTTCATTCACTTCGAACAAACGGCTCATCGCATGGTCGCGGAAGGGGCGACGGGAGACCATCTGGCCGAAGCTTATTTGGTCGAGCTTCGGCAGCAATTCGGCAAGGCGGTGACAGTGCCGGATGAGTTTCAATGGGAATGGCTCATGATTCCCCATCTCTTCGCCAGTCCGTTCTATTGCTACGCCTACAGCTTCGGCAATCTGCTCGTACTGGCCTTATACCGAATGTACAAGGAGCAAGGGTCATCATTTGTCCCAAAGTATCTGGACTTGCTTGCAACTGGTGGATCCCAATCGCCCCAAGACATTCTCAGTAAATTGGATGTGGATATGACATCCGCAGCATTCTGGCAATCCGGATTCGATACCATTCAGGACATGGTACAGCAACTGGAAGGGACGATGTAATCCTAGTGGATTGAGGGGCGCTCAGACTCACAAAGCCTGGGCAGACCGACGACAGAGCGGCCAAGAGGTCACCCTGGTGAAAACCGCTCCAATAGGTTGGTCATTTACTACTTACATTTTCACATTCGCGTTGCAGAATACGGCGTGGCGTGGCTGCAGAAAAGCGTGCGCGGTGGAGTCTCGCCTTAGCCGTATCATTGCGAGCACGTCAGGTCATCTTTCACCGATCGCTCAGTTGGTTGATGGCTTTGATTTCATTCTCCTCCAAGGCTCGCCATTCCCCCGGGTTGAGGTCGCCCAGGCGAACCGGGCCGATGGCGATACGCATCAGCCGCAATGTAGGATGGCCTACCGCAGCCGTCATGCGACGAACCTGACGATTCATTCCTTCCTGGATGATGATCTCCAGCCAAGCCGTCGGCACGTTCTTGCGAAACCTAACGGGCACGGGCCGTTCAGGCAGCGGTGGCTCCGTATCCAACCCTCTCACCTGGGCCGGTCTTGTCCGCTTTCCACCAAGCAGCACGCCTGCGCGTAGCCGTTCGAGCGCTGGTTCATCTGGAATCCGTTCGACCTGCACCAGATAGACTTTCGGCAATTTCCGTTGCGGATCGGTAATCCGGTGCGCCAACGCGCCATGCGAAGTCAAAATCATCAGTCCTTCGCTGTCCTGATCGAGACGCCCCGCCGCATAGACACGAGGGATAGCGATGTAGTCCGCCAGCGTCGGCCTCCCTTCCGAATCGGTAAAGCATGGAAGCACCCCGTAGGGTTTATAAAATGCGATGGCACGTGTGGACATAGCCGTTTCAAACCCCATCTTTATAGTATCAATCCTAGGTTGACAGCATGCCTATCCTGTGGCACAATGAGAATGCTTCTCATAATCGTTGATTGAGGATAGCATGTACGTTTGCTTATGCAGAGGCCTTACTGAGTCAGATGTCCGGGAGGCTGGACGATCGGGCTGTGTGATGCCCTGTCAGCTCAAGTCGAAGTTCGGCCTCAAGCAGAGCGGTTGCTGCGGCCGCTGCGCGAAGAATATCCATGAACTTGTCGAGATCGCAATCCAGGGGGCATCGACCAACACCGTGGACCGGTAAGAGACGCGCTCCGCCGCACCGTGGCGGCAGAAAGAGCTCCTCAAATAATTCAACGCGAAGACCCGACCCTGATCAGCTTCGTTACTTCAGCTACCCGCCGGCCTAACGCTCTGGCATCAACGAGCTCTTGATCATCGATTCCCGGACTTTCACCCTCGGTTGTGGCCGACGCTCCAAAAGCTCCACCGCCGCTCACCACAATCATCTGATTGCCCAGCATCGCGGCGAGGATGGTCAACATCGTGACCTCTTTCCCGCTCGAAATTTGCCCGCCCGTGGCGAAGGCCGCCCCAACCTTGTTTTTCATCTTGAATTCGGGAAAGACGCCGAACTTGAACTGCCAGTTATCGAAGAAGGTCTTTACCTCTCCTGACATGTTCGACCAATAGACAGGTGACCCGACGACGACTGCGTCGGCGGACAACAGATCCTCTGCGGTTACCTGCGCGACGCGCTTCAGGACGACCTGCGTGCCTAGAGCGGATTTGGCTCCGGCCACCACGGCTTCCGCCATGCGCTCGGTGTTTCCCGAAAGTGAGTGGTAGGTGACGAGAACCTTGATCGAGAGCGAGGCTTCGTCGGCCCAAGACCGCGACACGCAGCCAGTGCAAAGAGCGACCAATATGAAAGCGACGGCCAGGAAATGCCGTGATTCACCAAGGAGCGAGATCTGCATGAGGCGCGATGACACGATGTTACGAGGTTACGAGGTGGATGGAAGAGAAGCGAGCGGCTTTAATGCCGAAACGTCTCTTCTTCCATATGCTCTTCAACCGACACTTCCGTCAACGTTCCACGGTAGGTACAGCGGTGGCACCGGATTCGCCACTCCTCAATCCACTTTTCCTGCACGTAAGACTGCCGGCAGGTAGGACAGACGAACACGCCTTTTTTATAAAGCACTCGACGCTTTTCTTGCATGGGTTCCTCTCAGTCAGCCCCAGGCGAGGATGGCACAAGCGATGAGAAGATTGCAAGATTACGGAAACCAAATACCCTTTCGCCGACAGTTCAAGCACATAGCCTTCTTGACTGCGAGGGAACCGATCATTACGATACGCCGATGCGCCGGCGATTCTCTACCTGGCTTGCTCTCTCCGCCGTGATCACAGGGGGATTACTAGCCGATGATATACGGGTGGCCAGAGCCGCCGGAGCTGAATTTGCGTCGATTCAAACTCCTTCCGGTGCCACCATCAAGGCCGAAATCGCCGACACACCCCTCAAACGTTCCGTCGGACTCATGTACCGGGACCACCTCAAGAAGGACCACGGAATGCTCTTTTTCTTCAGCCAACCGCAGGCCTGGTCATTTTGGATGAAGAATACCAAGATCGCGCTCGATCTCATTTGGATCGACGGCAAACAACGGGTGACGCATATCGAACGGAATGTCCCGATTTGCACGAAGAGCGATGATTCTTGTCCTCAGTATCGCCCGCACAGTGACGATGCGATGTACGTCCTCGAAATTGCGGGCGGGACGGTCGATGGGTACAAGATCGAAAAAGGATCGAAACTGCAGTTCGGCCAGCCTTGACGTCTGCCTCGGCAACACCATCGATCATGATTTTTCGCGCCAAGACCTCAGTCGCCTGGCCGTAATGACACCCTTCACCCGTTCAACGGCTTTCAGCACTCGGTTGAGATGACTCGTGTCGGCAATCTCGACCACGAAATCCAACTCGGCCTTCCGATCTTCTCTGGTGATAATCTCGGCGCGACTGATATTCGCCTCACATTCAGCGATAGCCGATGACACATTCGCCAGCACTCCCGTCTTATCCTCCGCGATGACCGCGATTTTGACCGCGTGTTGACTGGACGTTGCGGTATCCCACTCCACGTCCACCAGACGTTCTCGATCGTAGTCCAAGGCTTCGAGATTCGGACAATCGACTGAATGGATCGTGAGGCCTCTTCCGCGCGTGATGTACCCCAAGATCTTGTCGCCGGGAACGGGGTTGCAGCATCGCGACAGTTGCATCAATAGATCGCGACCACCCTTGACTTGAACGCCCGGCTCCGCCCCTCTCGCACCGACGACTTTGGGAACGCTGACCGGGTCGGGTTGAACGGAAGTTCCCGCCGATGTCGGAGCCACCAATCGTCCGACGACTTGAGCTGTCGCGACGTGGCCGAATCCCACCGCCGCGGCCAACTCGTCAACCGTGGCGTAGCCCTCCTGTTTGGCGATATCGAGCAGCGCATCCGACTTGAAGACCTGCGAGGGGGGCAACCCATGCCGACGAATCTCGGCTTCGAGCAAGCGCCAACCGATTTCCAGGCTCCGCTTCTGTTCCTCTATCTTGATCCAATGCTTAATCTTGGTTTTGGCCCGTGAGGTCCGCACGAACTTGAGCCAATCCCGGTGCGGAGTCTGGTTGGAGGACGTCAGAATTTCGATGGTGTCCCCGCTCGTCACCTCATGCCTCAGCGGAACGATCTTCCCATTGACCTTTGCGCCGACGCAATGATCACCGACTTCCGTGTGAATGGCATACGCAAAATCTACCGGCGTGGCGCCTTTCGGCAGCTCTTTGACGATTCCCTTCGGGGTAAAGACATAGACCACGTCGTGAAACAACTCGAGTTTCACGGAATCCATGAATTGACGATTATCCGGCAGATCCTTCTGCCATTCGATGAACTGTCTCAGCCATCCGAAGGCCTTGCTGTCTTTATCGTCCACCTTCCCTTGTTCTTTATACTTCCAATGCGCCGCGATTCCGTACTCGGCCACGCGGTGCATTTCTTCCGTGCGGATCTGGAATTCGACGTGCTCGCCCTTCGGCCCGACCACGGTCGTATGGAGGGATTGATAGAGGTTCGATTTCGGGATCGCGATGTAATCCTTGAAACGGCCCGGCAGCGGTCGCCACAACGAATGGATGACCCCCAGCAGCGCGTAACAGTTCATCTTCGTATCGGTAATGATCCGCAAGGCGGTGAGATCGTAGACCTCCCCGAACGAGATCGACTGCTTCTTTATCTTTTGATAGATGCCGTACAGGTGTTTCGGCCTGCCGTACACGGCTCCGGCCAACCCGTTCTCCGCGAGCGCCTTCTCAACGAGAGCTTGCACCTCCTGGATGTACTGTTGCCGATCTTCGTCGCGTTTCGCCACGGACACGCGCAGGGTTTCGTAGGCATCCGGCTTGAGGTGCTTCAGGCACAAATCTTCAAGCTCGTTCTTCACCCATCCGATTCCGATACGGTTGGCCAAAGGCGCATAGATCTCCAACGTCTCTTGCGCGATTTCCAGCCGCTTGCTTTCCTTGAGGTGCTCAAGCGTTCGCATATTATGGAGCCGATCCGCCAGTTTGATGATCACGACGCGAATATCATCCGCCATCGAGAGCACCATTTTGCGGAAGTTCTCCGCCTGTTTTTCCTCAGAACTGCGAAACGTGATTTTCCCGATCTTCGTCACGCCGTCGACGAGATGGACGACTTCTTTGCCGAATTCCCGCTGAAGCTCATCCGCCGTGGCCACCGTATCTTCCAGCGTATCGTGCAGAAGCCCCGCCACGATCGCCGTCACGTCGGTTTTCAGCGAGGTCAAGACGCCGGCCACGGCGACGGGATGCTTCACATAGGGTTCTCCGGAGCGACGCGTCTGTCCTTCATGCGCCTTCGCTGAAAACGCATACGCCTTTCGCACCATGCCGAGATCGGCGTCGGGCTGATAGGCTTGCAGGCGCTCCAGCAACTGATCGATATCCGTCACCGTTTCATACATCATCGGCTATTCGCACCCTGCCGCTCGTATGTCTCGGATACGCAACTGAATCCGATCCTGGCCGTTCCAATGATTCAGTTCCGGCGTGAAGGCGACGTCAATGGGCGTCTTCAGAGACAAGCCATGATCTTCCAAAGATTTCATCCCAAATCCAATACTATCAAACGGCAGAGATCCACCCTGCCGGACGGTCATCTTCAAATGTTTCTCTCCGACCACGCGCGCATTGAGAACGTTCAGCCCTCGGACGGCGAACGTCGGCTCGGGATTCCCCGCGCCGAACGGATGGAGCGTCCCGATTTCACGAATCAGCTGGAGCGTGACCTCGGCCAAGCGCAGTTCAGAATCCAGATGCAGCATGGGAACGCTGTGGGTATTCCGAATCCACGCCTCCGCAGTTGCGGAAAAGCGCTCGGCAAATTCCGGCAACCGGCCCTCCTGGATCGTGACCCCCGCCGCGCTGGGATGGCCCCCGAACGCCATGAGGAGATCTCGGCAACCGGCCAACGCTTGATAGAGGTCGAACCCCGGCACAGTCCGAGCCGATCCCTTCCCGATGCCGTCTTCATTCACGGCGATCACGACCGCCGGACGATGAAAGCGTTCCATGATGCGGGCCGCGACGATACCGACGACCCCGAGATGCCATCCTCGGGCGTACAACACGATCCCTCCCTGCAGCTCCCGTGACTCCGCCTGAGCTACCGCTTGCTCCAAAATATCAGCCTCAAGCTCACGGCGGGCTCGGTTCAACTGCTCAAGCTCTTCAGCCAACTCTTGGGCTTCCCCTTCAGACTCCGTCGTCAGAAGTCTGACCCCTTTGATCGCTTCATCCAAGCGCCCTGCGGCATTGAGTCGAGGCCCGAGTTTGAACGCGATGGTCTCCGCCGTGCATTCACGGCTAATGCCCGCAACCTGCTTCAAAGCCCGTAGGCCGCAGCGGGCGCCGCGCGAAAGATGGGCCAGTCCTTCTCGAACGAAGAGTCGATTTTCGTCTTGCAGCGGAACCACGTCCGCGATCGTGGCAAGCGCGACCAAATCCAAGAGCGACTCCAACGGCACCGAGCCGGAGCCGTATTTCATCTCATACGCCTGCGCCACCTTGTACGCCAGGCCGCCGGAGCAGAGCCCGCGAAACGGATACCGAGCGTCAGGCCGATGGGGATTCATCACCGCCAACGCAGCCGGCATCTCCATATCGCTTTGATGGTGATCGGTCACGATCACGTCGATCCCCAGTCGATTGGCGAGGCTGATTTCATGGTGCGACGTGGTCCCGCAATCGGAAGTCACTAAGAGAGAGACGCCCTCCTTCGCCAAGGTCCGAACAGCACTCTCGTTCAGTCCATATCCCTCACGCAGACGATGAGGAACATAGGCACGGACTTCGGCGCCGAGCCCGCGAAAGAATGACAGATAAATGCTTGTGGCGGACATGCCATCCACATCGTAATCGCCGTAAAAACAGACGACTTCGCGACGTTGCCTGGCCTGATGCAGACGGTCGACCGCCCGTTCCATGTCGGGAATCAAGAACGGATCATGAGTTTGGAGAGGAGACATCCAGGCTGTCGCCTGGTCCACGCTCATCACGCCCCGATTGAGCAACAACGAGGCGGTCGCCGAGGAAATTGACAAGGCCTTTGATAAGAGGCCGCGTTGGATGGGATCAACTTGAGAGAAAACCCAGAGCTTGGACTTCATCCCCATCTCCTTAATGGTCTAGGTCCACGCATGTTCTCGATTACAGGAGAACGAGGAAGACTGTAATAAGCAGCTTCTTCTTTGTCAAACCGAAGGACGTGAAGGAAATGGGAGGGTGACTCGACGGAGAGTTGGAGGGAGCGCTATTGCCCTCCTTTTTGAACATAATTCTTCACGAATTCTTCAGCGTTCTTTTCAAGCACATCATCGATCTCATCGACCAGTTTGTCGATATCCTCTTTCAGCTTTTTGCCGGTCTCGACCACCTTCGGGTTGGCTTTGACTTCATCTTTGCCCTGCGGTTCTCGTCGCGGCTCTTGCTTCCGTTCCTGCTTTTCCATTCGAGCACCTCCCGTGGACCAGGGAAACTCTCGCGATCAGCCGGCAACTCTCATTGATGAACTCACCATACTCTAGGGTACCGAAACCCGTCAAGGCACGAGGCGAAACGAAAAGCGCCGTGCCCCGGCCGGGACACGGCGCTTCATCATACAACTCGATCCTGTGTTACCGGACACTCATCCGCACTCGTTCAGACGATCAACGACACGATGAGCAATGCGACGATATTGATGACCTTGATCATCGGGTTCACCGCCGGTCCCGCTGTATCCTTGTACGGGTCCCCGACCGTATCGCCGGTCACCGCCGCCTTATGCGTGTCGGTGCCCTTCAATCCCTGCTCTTCGATAAACTTCTTCGCATTGTCCCAGGCCCCGCCGCCGCTCGTCATTGAAATCGCGACGAACAGGCCGGTCACAATGCTGCCGACCAACACGCCGCCGAGAGCTTGCGGGCCCAGCACCAAGCCGACAATGATCGGCGATGCCACCGGGATCAAGCCCGGGATCATCATCTTTTGAATCGCGGCCTGGGTCACGATGTCAACGCAGGTGCCGTACTCCGGCTTCCCCGTGCCTTCCATAATGCCCTTGATCGTCCGGAACTGCCGCCGCACTTCTTCCACGATCAAACCGCCGGCTTCGCCCACGGCCCTCATACAAAGCGCGCCGAAGATGAAGGGCAACATGCCGCCGAGAAACAGGCCGACCAACACTTTCGGGTTGGACAGGTCGAACGCCGCCAGCGCGGGATTGTGCGCCGCGACCTCACGAGAATATTCCGCGAACAACACCACCGCCGCCAAGGCGGCTGACCCAATCGCATAGCCTTTCGTCACCGCCTTGGTCGTATTGCCGACCGCATCCAATGGATCGGTGATGTCCCGAACTTCCTTGCCCAGATGCGACATTTCGGCAATGCCGCCTGCATTGTCCGTGATTGGGCCGAACGCATCGATCGCCACGACAATCCCCGCCATCGACAGCATCGAGACCGCCGCCACCGCCACGCCGTATAACCCGCCGGACTCCGCGCCGCCGCAGACCCAGAAGCTGGCCAGGATCGCCGCCGCGATCACCACCACCGGCGCCGCCGTCGCCTGCATGCCGACCGCCAGTCCCGCGATGATGTTCGTCGCATGGCCGGTTTCACTGGCTTTGGCGATATATTGCACCGGTTCATAGTTCTTCGACGTGTAATAATCGGTAATGAATACAAGCGCCAGCGTCACCGCCAATCCCATCAATGCTGCGATGTAGTAACTGAAACCGCTGACGCCCCCTACCCCCCCCATGATCATGAGGGTGATCGGAAGAAATGCCACGGCAGCGATCCCGCCGGCCACGAACAGCCCCTTGTAGAGCGCCGTCATGACTTCCCCGCCCGGGCTCACCTTCACGAAGAGAACCCCGATGATCGTCGCGAAAATCGTCACGCCTCCTAAAACCAACGGATACAGGATCGGAGCAGTCGCTCCTTTAAACATCGTAAACGCCAACACCATCGCCGCCACCGTCGTCACGGCGTAGGTCTCGAACAGGTCCGCCGCCATGCCGGCGCAGTCACCGACGTTGTCGCCCACGTTATCGGCGATGACCGCCGGGTTGCGAGGGTCGTCTTCCGGAATGCCCGCTTCGACTTTACCGACAAGATCTGCGCCCACATCCGCAGCCTTGGTGTAGATGCCGCCGCCGACACGAGCGAAGACCGAGATCAAGCTCCCTCCGAACCCAAGACTCAAAAGCGCGTGGATCGCCTTCTCTTGGCCGGCTATCGATTGCGCGGTCATATAGAAGGTCGTAATCGCCAAAAGTCCCAGACCGATCAGCAGCAGACCGGTCACCGCCCCCCCTCGAAACGCGACGGTCAAGGCGGCATTCATGCCATTGTGCGCGGCTTGCGCTGTCCGCACGTTGGCGCGCACGGCAATGATCATCCCCACATAGCCGGCAATCGACGAAGCTCCCGCGCCGACCAAGAACCCGACCGCCGTCAGCAAACCAAACTTGTCGGAAACGGCCCCAGCGGCCCAGAGCATGACGAAGAGCACCGCGGCCACATAGCCGACGGTTTTGTACTGTCGATTCATGTAGGCACTGGCGCCTTCTTGGATTGCCTTCGCAATTTCCTGCATCTTCGCATTGCCGGCGTCGAGCTTGAACACCCACATCGCCAGGTACAGCCCATAGGCGATACCAGCCGCGGCCGCAATGAGGGCAAACGTGATAATCGCTGAATCACTCACTGGAAATCCTCCTGCTGGTTAAACGCACTCCTTGTCTCACACGGCTCTCCGTGGCTTCAACCCATCCAACGTACATGCATGAGTGGGGAAACCTAAGACGGTGCGGAGTCGAACTCGAAGCTAACTACCTGAAAAACGTGCCCATTCTAGTAGAGTTGGACTGGCGGGATCAAGACCAAATACGCGGCGCTCAGAAACAGCCGCGGCGCCGTCTAGAGAATGGAAAGGGCGGCGGGGCTCTACAATCCTCTGTCCATGGGATCCTAAGGCGCCGCTAGAAATGATAGGATACAGATTCTCTTTCAAGCAGGCGAAGGTGCCACCATGAGACAGGCGATCATATGCATGACTCTGTGCCTGTGTTTCGCAGGCCTCCTGGCTGCATGCGGGAACGACAATACCACAGGGAACGTTGCCCCGACTTCCACCAGCCTCAAGCTCCAAACTGTCGCAAGTAATCTGAGCTCGCCGGTGTTCCTTGCCACTTCCCCTGGAGACCAGACCCGCTTGTTCGTCGTCGAACAGGGTGGCACCATTAAGGTAGTGGATAGAGCGGCCGGAACTGTTCTCGCCACCTTTCTTTCCTTATCCGGCATCTCCAGCGGAGGTGAGCAAGGATTGTTGGGGCTGGCCTTTGACCCAAACTACACCGCCAATGGTCGATTCTACGTCCACTATACTGACGCCAACGGCGCGATCACCATCGCTCGATTTCTGCGGTCGTCGACGAACCCCAATGTCGCCGACCCAGCTTCACAGGTCATCTTAGTCTCCATTCCCCATCCAACCTTCGCGAACCATAACGGAGGGATGTTGGCGTTCGGACCGGATGGTTGTCTCTATGCGGCCGTTGGAGATGGGGGAAGTGCAGGGGATCCGAACAATAACGCCCAGAATCTCGCAAGCCGGCTGGGGAAACTTCTCCGGATCGATCCGACGACCCCAGGAACAGCCTGCACGAGTGGAACCCTCAATCCATTTGTCCTCAGCGGAGGCGACCAGCTGGTGTGGAGCTATGGACTGCGGAATCCCTGGCGCTTTTCGTTTGATGGAGCCGATCTGTATATCGGAGATGTCGGCCAAGAGGCCCGAGAGGAGATCACTGTGTCACAAGGCCCCCATGCCGGACGCGGACTCAATTACGGCTGGCGACTCATGGAAGGGTCGGCCTGTTTTAACCCATCCACCGATTGTAATAACGGTGGGCTCACGTTGCCGGTTTTTGAGTATCCGCATGAGAACGGCGCTTGCTCGGTCACAGGAGGCTACGTCTATCGAGGAACCGCAATACCGGTCATTCAGGGCGCCTATTTCTATGCAGATTTCTGCGCCGGCTTTGTCCGTAGTTTCCGCTTCAATAACGGCTCGGCTCTCGACCAAACGGAGTGGCCGCTGCTGACTGTCTCTTCAATCACCAGCTTCGGCCAGGACGGCTTGGGAGAGCTCTATATCCTGACTCGGAACGGCACCGTGTCTCGGATCGTTCCGAACTGAGCCCAGTTTTGACGTATTTCTCAAGTCCTTTCTCTGGAGAAATAGTGTGCAAGGTTCACTGAGCCACCCATACCAGACTTAATTTGTGTTGCACGAAAGATCAAGTTACCAATGTCCGTCTCGCTGGGCATCGCGAACAAACTGCCGGGCCGTGCTCGTGAGGACCTCAGCTTGATCCGGAAAGGTTGATAGAAGCCAATAGACCAGGGATGGCGCTAATATCCAACGAAATATCTTCTCGTCGATCGGATAGCGATAGACCCCTTTCTCCACCTGATCCACATTCAACGTGTACGTCGCGACTGGCTGAGATGTCCAATGCCAAGGAGGCTGCCCACCGCCTGGCCGAACACCATAGTATGGAATTGCATAAGACGTTAACATTCCGATGAATATGGGAATTGCCTTCAGCGATGGACCAATATGCGTGGGAACATAATCGATAGTGACGGATACATAGGTGCCAGTGTCCGGCCTCTTCAAAACCACAATTGCTTCATTGAATAACCAGACACCAACAAGTCCCTGCTGAATTGGCTCTCCAAGTCTGCGCTCAAGCGATGGGTCTGAGTGTGCTTGTGGGAGATAAACCGACAGAGCAGCATTTGCTGTAAGCGGACGATCGAACTGGATCTGGTCAGCAGGGGTAAATGAATAGCGAGCAATCGTACAAGACGTGGTGGCGAACAAGAGCATCGCGGTAGCAAGAAGTACGAGAATCTTACTCTTCTGTTCCACGGCAAACCTCCGGGCCTCTAAAAGAGACCAGTCTATTTGGATCAGTTCCGCCGCTGTTGCAGACTCGATTGTATGGCATCATGCGCGTAAGGCAATAAAACAGGCATAAACTGGCTGCTGGTCCAAGCGCGTCAGAATTGGATTACATCATCAGTCAGAGATTCAATGGAGCGGCAGGGGGCGACGCATGGCAAAGCCAACGCTGAGTGATCACCGCTCCACAGCCGGTTTACGACTGTTGCTGACTTTGCTATAGTGCGCTACACAAAGGACCTATGGCATTCGAACCGAACTACATCATTATTGATGGACAAACTTTCTCCAAGGCAAAGCTTTCGCTGGACAATCACGTCTACAAGAACTGTCAAATCGACGACTGTGATCTCTACTACAGCGGCGGGCAATATGAGCTGCTCGACACCCACATCACCAACTCTCGCCTGATCCTCAACCATCCCGCCAAAGGCATCTATAACGCCCTGCAGATTTTCAAAATGAAATCCCCTGGTTCCCACATCGTCTTCGAGTAATCAGTTCTCATGCCCTACACCTACGATTACACCAGCGCTGCCGCCGGCGACGAAAGCGCATTTAGGCGCTATTGGCGTTTGGCCAAGATGACACTGACCCGCAGCGTGAGGGCGAAGACGTTCCGATTCGACGGTCGGGAGCACGAGTACCTGTACCATCCGTATAACAAGACCTGGAAAAACGAGCGTGGCGTCGAGATTCCCATCTTCCGTGAGCTCCTCCTCAACCATGAAGGCAAACGGGTGCTCGAAGTGGGCAACGTCCTCTCTCACTATTTTCCCATTCATCATGAGGTCGTCGACAAATATGAGGTCGGCTCAGGCGTCATCAATCAGGATATCGTCGAGTTTGTCCCGCAGGACAAATATGATCTGATTATCAGCATCTCGACCTTGGAGCATGTCGGCTGGGACGAACAGCCGCAGAAACCAGGCAAACTGCTGCAGGCGATCGACCACCTGCGATCCGCATGTCTGGCCCCATCCGGCCGGCTCGTGGCGAGCCTCCCGATCGGTTATAATCGCTACTTCGATTATTTGCTGAACAACGGCAAGAGTCCGTTCACGGTCCAGCATTTTCTCAAGCGGATTTCAAAGCGGAATTATTGGGTCGAGTCAAATTGGGAGCAATGTCGCGATGTGCCGTACGGACGGTTTGTGGCCCATGCCATCGTGATCGGGAGCATCCAGGGATGACCCTTCCAACAGGCGGGAGTCGGCCGACCATAAGCATCTGTTCGCTGTCTCAGCCTTCATTCGGGAGGAATCGGTTTGATAAATAGAAACCGTGCGAAGGCCGTTTGACTGACGCCCAGCTGCATGCTCGTCACTTCTTAAGAACCATCGCGCAAACTTCTTCCGCCGCTCGAAAGCCGCTTTCCACGGCTCCGTTCATGTAGCCCTGCCAGTTCATGCTTGTATGTTCTCCCGCAAAGATGATTCGTCCATGTGGCCGGGCAAGCCAGCTGCGCAGGCGGGGATCGAAGCTTGGATCGAAATAGGCATAGCCGCCCTGTGCCCATGGATCATCTTCCCAGGTCACGACTCGACTATGGAGCAGAGTGGCCGATCGGCTGCCCATCCAGTCCAATGCGTCCACCAATCCTTCCACCCCGCGCTGCGCCATGATTTTTTGAGTATCCTCGCTGGCTTGTCCGCCGGCCATCAGGGTCAAAATTCCGGCCTTGCCTGCTTGTTCTTCGTTGGCATCCCAAAAGGCGCCCGTCGGCGCATCCGTCCCACATGCCCGCGGCCTTCCTTTCCGTCTCCAGAATGACTTGTCGAATTGCAAGAGCGCTTTCGTCGTCCTCCCGTACCTCAAGCAGTCGATGGCGCGCGCTTGCATGGACGGCAACGGGGGCAGCATGTGAATGGAGCGCAACGTGGCGGCCGGCGCGGCAAGAATGACATACGTTCCTTGTAACGAGGCTTCTTGTCCGTTCGGTGTGTCAATGCTCACCCGGACCGAATCACGGTCTTGGTAAACGGCCCGCACGGCACTATTGAGCAACAAGTCCTGCCTTACATGCTCAGACAGAGCGAGTGGGAGTCGATCGTTCCCCCCTTCAATTCGATACATGGCTGCTTGTCCCGGCGCAACGCCGGCGAGCTGATCCACGAGGGCCAGCAACGACAGTTCTTCCGGATCAGCCAAGAAAAATCCGCGCAAGCTCCGCGCAACGGCTCTCATGTTGCTGTCTGCCTTTATTTCGTCCAACCAGTGGGCCACTGATTGTCGAGCCAGTTGTCCGGCGATCGGACTGTCCCATCGTTTGTCGGCCGTTCGATAGGCGGTCACAAGCGGACAGAGCATATCAGCCAACGTATCCCACGCCTCTTCACCCGAGAGAATGCGTCGCCGACGCCGGTTGGGACCTGGATGTCGAACGAAAGCGAAGCCTTGTTGCAGGATGGGGCGTAAAGTCAGTCCTTGTTCTTCCGCTAATCGTTTAATTTCATGTTGGCCTTCGTCGATAAAGTCGCCTCCGGCTTCGGCATGTTGCTCCTGAGTGAACGCACCTCGGATTGTAAGCACACGCCCTCCGACACGATCGCGCGCTTCGATCACCGAGACCTTCGCGCCCATCCGCTTGAGCGTCATTGCGGCGGTCAGACCTGCCAGACCTGCGCCGGCGACGATGACGTTCGTGCCTCGGAGTAGCCGTTGCGTCATAAATTTCGTTGGAATGTTTGCTTGAAGGCTTCAGTCCCAGTCTAGCGCCGGTATGTAGAGGGATTCCACAGTTGGGTTCCCTAGGCGAGATTGAAAGACCAGACGCTGGCTAGACGGCCTATCAGGCTTGAGTCGCGGATTTATTGCCGTGGCGCTGTGTCTTGCTAGTGTGGTGTCTCAATCACGGCTTTACAATGCGTGACCTTCTTCAGAATGTCGTCGACGGTTTTGCTCCATATGAACGGCTTCGGATTCTGGTTATTGAGCCGAATGAACTCGTCGATCGCGCCACCAACTCCGGCACGCTTGTGAAGATGCCTCGCCGAAGGTGCTTGCGCGTGATCTCCCCGAACCACCGCTCAATGAGGTTCAGCCACGAGGCACTCGTCAGGGTAAAGTGCAGATGAAATCAAGGTTTTGGTTTACAAGCAACGTCCGGCGAGTCTTGCATGAGAGCGATCTCATAGGATATCTCTCGGTCATTATTATAGATTTCGAAGAACTGCTTTGCCGCATAATACTCCAGCCTAGTGTAGTGATGCATAAATAGCTGTACTTATTATGCCGTACGGGTATACTCCTCCTTCAGCGGAGGATCTGACCATGCGCATCGCCCCTTCCCTTCAGCTGACAGCGCCCGAACGCCAGCAACTGACGCAGTGGGCGCGGGGCCGGCGGACTCCCGCACGGCTCGTGCTCCGCGCCAAGATTGCCTTGTTGGCGGCCGAGGGCCACGACAATCAGCACATTGCTGCCGCCCTGGACACAAGTCGGCAAACGGTGGGCCTTTGGCGGCACCGCGTCGTCACTCAGCGCCTGCCTGGGCTCGTCCAGGATGCGCCCCGCGGCGGGCGTCCCCCCAAGGCGCGCCAGGCGCTCATCGCGCGCATTCTGAAGACGACGACCCAGACGACACCGCCCGGTGCCACCCACTGGTCGACCCGCACCTTGGCGCGGCACCTGCGGACGAATTCGACGTTCGTGCAGCGGGTCTGGACTGCCCATGGTTTGCAACCCCACCGAGTCCGGGCCTTCAAGCTCAGCCAGGATCCGCACTTCCAGGACAAGCTGGAGGATGTGGTGGGCCTGTATCTGCACCCGCCCGAGCATGCCGTGGTCCTCAGCGTGGATGAGAAAAGCCAGATCCAAGCGCTGGATCGCACCCAGCCCGGCTTACCCATGAAGAAGGGCCGGTGTGGCACGATGACACACGACTACAAGCGCCATGGGACCACCACGCTCTTCGCCGCCCTCAATGTCGCGGAGGGCTCCATCCTCTCCACCTGCTTGCCGCGGCATCGGCACCAGGAATGGCTGACGTTCCTGCGTCTGCTTGATCGCCAGATCCCCCAGGGCAAGACCCTGCATCTGATCGCCGACAACTACGCGACACACAAACACCCCACGGTTCAGCGGTGGCTCACGCGCCACCCGCGCATCCACATGCCCTTCACCCCGACGAGTAGTTCGTGGCTCAATCTGGTGGAACGCGTCTTTGGCGATCTGACGGCCAAACAGATTCGTCGCGGCGTGTTCCGGAGCGTTCCGGAGCTAATTGCGGCCATTGACGCGTACATGACCCAGCGCAATGCCACGCCTCAACCGTTTGTGTGGACCAAGACGGCACAGGAGATCCTGGCAAAAGTGAACCGGGCCAGGATCGCCCTGGATAAGACAAGAACAGCATGAATCACTACACTAGTTCCTTCAGGAAGTGCGGCAATTTCCATTTCTTGAATGCCATGTTGTGACTGCACATTAACAGTCATACATTCACAACCGCGATAGGGCCAGTCAATAGGCAGCCTTGTTAGTGGGATAACTCCTCAACACACAAGACTGCAAAGCATCGCAAATAGTGATGCCAGCCCGTCCGAAGAGCAATCAATGGTTCCTAGAACTTTTTTTCAGTCACAGTTTTTTCTTCAGTCTCGGCACGTTTCTGTTCCGGGTTGGAGCACCTGATCAGCCCTCTCCCTTTAATCGTTTTCTGATCCACAATGGATTTCTTCGACAATCTAATACGGCATGCACATGAACGATGTTTTCCGCCACGCTGTAGTAAATGGCGAACGGGAAGCGCTTGGAGAGGCACCGGTGATGGCCATATACGGCTTGATGGATCCCGCCGTACAGAAGAAGTGAATCAATATCTGAGAACAAGCAGTCGAGGAAGTACGCCCCAAGACCGGCTTCCCGACCTTCATAGAAGCGGAAGCCCTGGATTAAATCATCCTGGGGTTTGGTCCAGGATCTTGATTTTCACAAGACCTTGTTTCGGATATCCGCTTTGGCGGTCTCCCAATCGACGAATTGAGATTGACCATCGGCAAGTCGTTGGCGGCGCTCATCAAGGATGTCTTTGTGCCAGGCGGGGGACTCGATGGCTTCCGGAGTACGGGCAATGTCTTCCCACAGAGATTCCATCGCAGCAAGCTTCTCATGGAGGCTCATATCTTTGAGAGGAAGGTTGAAGGACATGGGCTCAGTATACCTCAGCGCCGAACAGATTCAAATCTAGCAAGATTCACCTCTTACCATTTACGTTTCACCTTTTACCTTCGCGCCCGCTCAGCTACTTGCTGACCGGCACGTTCTCCGTGCGTTTCACGATCTCGATCGGCTGGAAGACCGGATCTTGTGAGCCTTGCGATGATTCAGCTTCGACCAGCTGGATGAACAAGGTGGGACCACTCAAGGGAGCGTAATTGAGCCCGACTTCGATGTCGAATGTCTTGGTATCTTTCGGGGTCGGGAAGGCAAAGGTTTCCTCTCTCGTCTCTTCCGGTTTCAAGACCGTGTCTTCAGCCACTTTCGCCGCTTCGAAGTCAAAGATGGTGGGTTGTCCCTGGGCATCAAGATACGTCCGACCATAGACCCGCTTGTCAGCGAACACGGTTTTCAGGTTTTTCCCTTTGACTTCCAGATTGAGGACCACGGTTGCCCAGGCTGGATGGGTAGCAGGCAGATTATGCGGCACGAGACTTTGAACCTTGACCTCCACAGTCGTTTTGTCTCCGTCGATCCTGGTCTGCACGTCCAACTTCGCCGCTTCCTGGCGCAACTTCCCAATGCGCCCTGGGAAACTATGGTTGGCGATCGTGCGCTTCTTTTCCCCGTTGGCTGATTCCCCTACTTGCTGCGGCATGTGGCAGGTCTGGCATTCTTTGCCGGATTTCACCGCGCGGCTTTGGTCCCAATTTCCAAGCAAGTCGTTGGCCTTGCCCAGGTTCGTCGCTGAGGGCACCGACTGATGACAATTCAGGCAGAGATCAGACTTCTGAAACAGGCTCAGTTCCATCGACTGGTGCGCGAGGTTCTGGACAAAGTCCTTGTATGGCCCATACAGCGTCTTCCCACCGATCTCATACTTGGGCTCCGGAGGATGCTTGGCTCGATCGACCTGCTTGATCAAATGGCACTGGCTACAGGCGACACCATCCAAGGAGGGGTCGCCCGCTTTCGCTTGATCCACAAAAAGCTGCGCATGATCCTGGAACTCCCGCACATGCGGGGCATGGCAGCGGAAACACAGAGTCTTATCTTTCCCACCCAGTGATGATTTGAGATACGCATCGAGCGAGGCACGAAACGCGGGAGAATGGATGGACTTCGCCAGGGGCGAGGTTTCCCACTCTTCATACACCCGTTCATGACACCGTTTGCATTTGGTGGAATGGGGGAAAGTTTTCTCGATCAACGACTGACTGGGTACGTTCTGAGCAAAAGCGGATGTGCACGCGCCATCAGACAACGCAGCGACACAAACCATTACAAAACAACTGAACCCGACCGTCATCATGGCAGGCAGCGGCATCACGATTCCCGGTAGTCCCGCAAGATGTTCGCAAAGGCCTTCATTCTCACCAACATCGTGTTAGGAGAGTGATTTGACACGATAGGTTAGAAAGTGCCGCTGGGTATATTCTTGGATGATTTGCTTCGCCTCTTCGCGTTCTTTCTCGGTCTGCAAGGAAGCAAGATACTTGTCCGTCAGCATAGGCTGGGGCGTCGGAATGAGCGCATAGGTCAACACCGCTTCGATCGACGAAGCGGCCGTGCCGGCCGGAAGCGTCAGCGTAAATGGAACCTTCCTCGTGTTGCCGCCCTTGATGAAGGGATCGGGAATCGGACCGCGAAGAATTTTGTCGTACGGCAACCCAAATTGTTTGGTCTCTTCCGCCAAGGTTTTGCCTGCCGCGTCCTTCGCCGTGACGGTCAAAAAGAACTGTTTCAGCACCGGATCGCCGTCGGGGAAACTGTGCGGGAGACTGCCGACCTTCACGATCCCGGTTCCCTCCACCACCATGCCGGTCTTCGTCACATCCACATCGATACGAGGCATCCATTCCGCCTGCAGATTCCGATTCTTGAGCATCGTGCCGGCGACCACGACACCTCGAAACCAGTGACGCCCGATGGCCCTCGTCATGGCCCCGCGTCTGGATGTGGAACTACCGGTCGATGGCTCCATGTGGCAATCCTGACAGATCGTTCCCTCAAGAATTTCGCCGGGCAGATTCTTCTGGGCAACGTCCTTTACTTTGTCGAAATGGCACGCGGCACAATAATTGGCTCCTCGAAAGTGCTCGGACTGCGCGGCAGGATGGACAAGATTTTCCTCGGGATTGGAATAGGGCCCATAGAGCGTGTTGCCTGGCTGCAATTTGAAGGTCGGTGGTACATGCGGGTTCTTTTCCATTCCATTCATCAAATGGCAAGCGGCACAGCCGATCCCTTCAATGCTTGGTTTGCGGGCAAGCACGTGCTCCACCATCGTTTCGGCATGCTGGGGAAACAGGGTGACGGCAGGCGCATGACAGGAGAGACATCGTCCTTGTTCCTCCGCGGTCGGATTCGTCTGTTTCCAAAGACCCAACACGGTTCGAAAGACAAGTGACTCCAACGCCGTGCCATGCAAAAGGGCCGCATCCACTCGGCCGAAGGTTTTCAAGTCCGGCGTCTGCTCTCTGGCGCCCTTCCACTCTTCATAATGACGCTCATGGCACTGTTTGCAGTCTTCCGAACGGATGAACACTTTCTCGATTTCCGCCACCCAATCAGGCGTAGACTGACCAGTCGATTCTTGAGCGATCGCCCAGCTTTGACAGAGCCCACTCAAAACGGCGAGAGCCACGAGGTAAATCGAGGCTCTCCGCCAACTTGCCCCCCATCTACCACCTTGTCCGTGCGCTTCACTTCTCACGCCTCACCCCTCACGCTTCACCGCGCACATTAATCCCGCTTACAGCCGACAAAGTGAAAATTGACCCCCCAGCCGACCGGATCACCTGGATCTGCCGGCTCATAGGTGCCGACGGTGAAATTACATTCCTTCATGGCTTTCCTGATGGCTCGTCCGAAATCGGCCATGTTTCGGATCTCTTGCTTATCGACTTCCTTGATGACGGAACGAACCTTGATCCCTGCGTAGTCCGCTCGTGAATTCCCGATCACCTCGAACACGGCAACTCCTTGCGGCTGTTGCAACTTCAGTTCTTTCTGAATGTCCTCATCGACAGCGCCGACCACGATCCCAAACTCTTCACCGAGTTTTGACGCTTCATCCTCGGTCATGGCATCGGATTGCGCCGCAGCCTGCGACACGGCTACATCGACGAAGATAGGGTCTCCCAGCAGAACCACCAGCCACCCGTAAACAAGGGTTCTGCATGCGAACAACGGAATCGATCCTCTCCTTCCTCCACCGAGATGCGCTTCACACTTCACGTTTCACGCGCCGCATTAGAGCTTGGCGACAGGATCGATCGCGAGTTGAAACCATGGCGCCACGGCCTTCTGGCCGTTGCGCTCTTTGTTTTCTCCGTTCCACACGGCGAATGACACGGTCTGAATACGACCAGGAATGAGCGTGGCTTCATTCTCTTGTTCCTCGCTTACCAGCGGACGGCGCATCACGACATGCCACACCCCGTCCTTCCAGAACGCCTGTCCCTGCACCCGCCCTTGCTTATCTTTTGTGGTCAACGTGCTGAATCCCCCACCGATCAAATCCTCGACCGACGACACCCGCCTCGGGATGACTTCGAATGTCCGAACGCCGCCCTCTTTTTTTTCCGAGGTCCGAGCCGCCCGTCGATCGATATCGCTTTGCCAGTCCGCCTTCCAATGCCAGATGTTGATGTAATGGTCCAGCTGCCCCATGCAGAAAAATGCCGGCGCATCGCCGAGCGGAAGACCGATCGCGACGCCGTCCCGGAAGGTCCCTGGAGTGAGCCGATCATTCTTCGTGTTGTCCTGCCATTCCAGCAGAAAGGCGATCTCGGTCCCATTGTGAATCGAGCGCACCGTCAAGGCGCGCACAGTGGGTTCCGGCCACACCGGCCTGGTGATCACCTGCCCGCTCAAGGGAATCGTGATCGGCGAGACCTGCTGCCACGCCACATCGTCTGCGGCAGTCGGCACATCACCTCGGACCAAATACGATCTGATGGTCATCCCCTCGGAACTGACCAGCGGAATCCCAAAGGCCCCGAGCACACCGGCGACGACAATAAGGCCTGAAAAAAACACAAGGAGGTGAGAGCGGGAACTGTCGATGTACGTCATTCGCACCGCACAGGACTCCGAGAAAAAACCAAACTCAGAATACCACAAAACCCGTGCGGGACAAACGTGAAGGATCGAGGTCAGGGGTTAGACAAGCTTCAGGCGGCGGATCTTGTTTTCTCCGCGTTCGCAGATATAAAGGTGGCCTTGGGAATCCACGGCCAAACCAACAGGAGAATTCACCACCGCCTCGATCGCCAGCAAGCCGTCACCATGTTTCAACATCCCTGCCGATTCCTTGGCGACAAATCGAGCGGCGCCGCAGCCGCCGATATTCTTATCCTCATACCCACTGTCGCCGTTCCCCGCCACCGTGGTGATGACGCCGGTCGCACCATCCACCTTGCGAACCCGATGATTCATGGTGTCGGAAATGTACAGATTGCCCTCGTGATCAAAGACCACGGCCTCCGGGGCGTGCAGCATGGCTCTGACGGCCGGCTTATCGTCGCCGTCGTACCCATAGCGGCAGACACCGGCGACCGTCGAAATAATTCCCGTCCGGGAATCGATCTTTCGGACGCGATTGCTGCCTTTGTCGACCACATACAAGTCGCCCAGGGCGCCGACCGCCAGGCCGACGATGTCGTAGAGACGCGCCTCCATCGCGGGCCTCCCATCGTCCAGATACATCGACATATCCAGCCCATCGGAACACACCGGCATGAGCCATCCCTGATCATCGCTGAAATCGATTCCGATCGCGTCTCCTGACAGAACGACCAAATTCCTCGCCACCAAGGGCTGCTCTCGCGCTTCATCTTCGGCCGTCCACGCCCCTGCTATGGTCGTGACCGATCCTGTCTTTGGATCATACCGCCTGATCTTATGGGCTTGGGTATCAGCGATAAAGAGGACATCCTCGCGATCAAAGGCGATCGCCGCGGGCCAGGTCAGATTGACATCCAGCGCGGGACCGTCCCCATTGAACCCATGCTGGCCAGTACCGACCACCGTCGTAATGATGCCGGTCTCATGATCGACCTTTCGAATCCGGTTGCTCCCCGAATCACAGATATACAAATTATTGTGGGAATCAAATGCGACGCCCAAAGGCAGATAGAGTCCTGCTTCGCCACAGAGACCTTCGTCTCCGCTGTAGCAGGTCTCTCCGATGCCGGCGAAATTGTGGAGCGTACCCTGCTGCAGGTCAATGCGGCGGATGCGATCAGACCCTGACTCGGCAAAATACAGCCACTTCTCGTCCCGATCCAGTGCAACGTGATGGGGGAGCGGAATTCCTGCTTTCACCGCGCGCTTGCCGTCACCCGTGCTTCGGGCCTTGCCGTTCCCGGCAAACGTTTCAATGTAGCCTGAGACTAAGCTGAGTTCGGTATCCATAAGTATGACGCTCGCTAGGGGCTGTTAAAGGATTATGTTGCGGCTCGCGCACTTTCGACTTCCGGCGCGGGATGTTCACAAGACCGTCGCTCTCACCCCCACCCCTACGCGCCCGCTTCGCGGCGAGCCGATATCGATTTCACCGCCCAAGGCCGCTGCGAGCGAAGAGGTGAACGTAGCTTCGGTATATCGAGCCTCCGAGCGGGGCGAGAACGCCGCTGGAGGACTTGTTCAACTCCTGCTAAGAGCGTGGAGCGGGCTGCACAGTGGCCCCAGCAGGCTGAGTCAATGTGGCATTCTGGGTGGACGCCGCCGTCACGGCTTGGGGCGCGGTCGCCTGTTGCGCCGCGGCTTGCGCTTCGGCCTCGATTGCGTCCGCCTCATGAACGGACTTCTTGAACCCCTTGATCGCCTTGCCGAGTCCCTCGCCCAACTGCGGTAATTTCCCCGCGCCGAAGATGATCAGCACGATCATGAGGATAAGAATCAGCTCGGTGAACCCTAGACTGCCAAACATAGTGCACCTCTTCCTACAAGTAAGTTAGGACTTCGGACCATCCTTCGGTTTCTTGGAAAATCGCTCTTTCAACCGTTTACGGGCCTCTTCCGCCTGATCAAACATCTTGCACTTGTCATACACGCTGATGAGGTTGTAATAGGCGAGCGGCTCATCCGGATTGTGCTCCACCGCACTTTCCATAACTCTGACCGCCAAATCGGTCTTCTTATGACTGAGCGCGATTTCCATCAGCTTGAAGCTCGACTCCAAATGCTTCGGATCCAGTTCCAAGGTACGAAGATAGCACTGAATTCCCATGTCGATCGTGTTGTAATCGGATACTTGGGGATTATCCAGCTCGATATAGACGCCTGCAAGATTATACCAAGCGATCGGGTCATCCGGCGTGATCTCGACGAGGCGTTCATAGTACCCTTTGGCCTCCATGTACTTCTTCTTGTCTGCGTAGAGTCTGCCAAGGTTGAATAACGCCAACACATCGTGCGGGAAGATGTCCAACGCATGCCGGAATTCCGCCTCGGCTTCATCGGCCATGTTCTTCGTCGCATAGATCGTTCCCAGATTCGCGTAATACATGGCCAGTGAGCGATTCATTTCCGTGCGAAGAGATTCCGCCATCTCAATGGCTTTCTTGACCTCCGCCAACGCGTCGTCGAGCCGCCCCTTGCTGAAGTACAATTCACCGAGTCGACAACGAGCCTGAAAGTCATCAGGTTCGTCGACCAACAATTTTTCGATCCCGGCGATCTCTTCATCCGATGTGAGCGGCTGATCGCCGGGATCAAGAACGGTTTCTGACTGCACTGGCGTCGGTCCTACATTTTCCATGCTCATCTCGCTCTCAGGCTAGGCCTGACCGTGGGCGAGACCGTCCGTCGCCGGCACCACAGGGCCGCCGGCGGCCGGCAGCGATTCAGCAACGGTTGGCTTCACTCGATCAAGGGTAAGTAACATGACTCCGAGAACAACCATCAACGTCAAGTTGGAGAACAGTAAGGCATAGCCGGCGATAAACATCAGGCCGATTCCGTAGCCGGCCAGTCGCCCGATCATCAGCAACTTCATCACGGTGTAGGACCAGCAGAGCAATCCCCCGACATACAGCGCAAACGGGAGATAGAAGGTGTACCCCATCCCGAATTGAAAGATCCAGCCGATGCCTTGCGAGGCCTGCCGAAAGGCCGAGGCGAAGGCCGGACTAAAGAATTCGAGAAGATAGTCGGCCACGATGAGCGCGGCAAAAACGACACCCGTCGTCGACCAAAACCACATGGCCCGGTTCCGCTGCCGTCGGTTCCTCGTCCGCAGGGAGAGACTCTTGCTCTTGCCGTAGGCCACAAACACGAAGAAGCTGGCCAGAATCATCAATGCCTCACCCACCCGATGCGACTCGTAGACCAGGGGCGGCGCCGCTATTGTTCCTGCCAAGCTGTAAATCGTCGACACGATCTGATAGTAGAGCCACCCGGAAACGCCCAAGTAATACGTGACGGCAAGCACACGTTGCGCCGGCTCACGATGGGTCATCACATATTCCGACGCAAACACCGTCAGCACCAGAAGCGTCAACCCATTGTAAACGACCGCCCCCAGCATGCCTGGCTGCACCACGAGAAACGCGACGGTCAAGAGCACCAAGAGCGCCGCCCCTACACTGCCGAGCTTGCTGAGCCGACTTATTTCAGGCCCTCTCCAGCGATTGAGCAGGGCCAAAGTAAGCGCCAGGAACAACAACACGGCGACGATATTAAGCAGCCACGTCCCCACCTCGGTCAGGGCGGTAAAGGTGGGTGTGATCCACGGGTGGTCTGCCGCCAGCTTGCTGAGATGCATCCCAAGACGGGAGACTAAACGATAGAGAACCAGCTCGAGAAAGGACGTCAGGAGAACGAGTTTGACGGTATATTCAAACAGCGGACCGAAGTCCGACACTCTCCCCGTCACCCGCTCGCTGAGCGTTGCTGCCTTCATCACCACACCCATAAGGGCTGACATTATAGCTGTCGCAAAAAAATGCGGTCAATGTGCCGCCAGCGGCGCCTGTCCGGCTCCTTCCTTCGCCCGCGAGATATACAGCAATCCATCGGCCATCGCGTAATTGAAGGGAAGCTCGCACACGACTTCACTGATCCGCTCATAGACATACTGATACAGGCGCTCCGCTTCGTCGGGAGTCATGCCCTCTTGCACTTCATAAAAAAATCCGAGACTCAGGTCCTCCGCCGACGGCCGCATAATTCGTCGAATCCCATACCCGCCGGGATCGCTCATGATGGGAGCTTCCTTTTCCAAGTCGAACAGGCAGGGCTGGCAAGAAAATCCATAAGACTGGTGAAGTCTCTTGTTTTCAACGACAAAGTTCATCGTTTCAAGCGCTTCTTCTTCTTTTTCCGTGGGGAACCCCACGATAATGTAACAATGCACCGCAATGCCGAGATCGACACAGTCGTCCGCGATGCGCCGAACCCATTCCTGCTTGATCCCCTTCTTCATGAAATCCATGATGCGTTGATTGAAGGATTCCAACCCGAAAACGATCTTCAAACACCCGGCATCCCGCATGGACGCCAACAGTTCGCGTGAGAGGTTTTTCTCGAACCGCATCTCGCAGGTCCATTTGATATCAAGCTGTTTCTCAATCAGCTGTTGGCACAACCGTTTTGTCGGTGACAGCGCAAAACATTCGTCGGTAAAAAAGAAATGGCGGGCGCCATAGCGTTGCGTCAGCCATTGCAGCTCCTCGACCGTCCGCCCGGGATCCTTCTGCCTGAAATTCTGGTGGTCGAGGGTCAGGGCGCAGAACGCACAATCTTTGTAGTAACAGCCCCGCGAAAACTGGACCGGCAAGACCGGCTCCGGCGATAAATAGCGATCCAGGGGGAACCCGTCATAGTTCGGCGCCGGGAGTTGATTGACATTTTCCGAATAGAACGGTTGGTTGACCGTAATCTTCCCATTCTGCCGATAAATCAGGTTGGGAACCTTGCTGTAGTCCTTCTTGCCCGCCAGCTGATTGACCAATTCCAACAAGGCCGTTTCGCCCTCAAATACGACGATATCGTCGGCCAATTCGAAGAGGCTCGGGCAGCGACGAATGTTGTCCACGAGACGGGTGAAGATGCTGCCCCCGATGGTCAGGTGAAGGTCCGGGGCGGCCTCCTTGATCAGCCTGCAGAGCGTGAGCCCGGGGATGATCTGCGACGTGGCCGTAATCGAGACCCCGATGAGATCAGGCCGATTCTTCACGATCGAAGGAATGAACCTATCCCTGAAGAGGCTCAGGTAAGGATTCTGTGCTTCATCATGAACGACCTTCATCAGATCCTTCGAAGAATAGATGGAATAGTTCCCGAACTGATTATCCACGACGGTAAGTCGGGTCGGAAAATACACTGAAGACACGACTTCCAACCACTTATCGATCATGAACAAACTCGCTCGATAGGCATCAGGATCGTAAAATCCTTCGCTGCGCAAGGTGTCCTTGGCAAGTTCGATACGATCGATGAGATAGGAGAACCGATCGAGCGAGTCAGTCACCTTTCCGTAATGCTCGCGACTTCCAGGGCCCGTCTCACCGGTCTGAGTCCGCTCAAGCTCGCGCTGCTTGGCGATCAACTGCTGGTAGACTTCGGCTGCATACTCCTTGGTCAGCACCGCATCCAACAATTCGATACCAAGGTCGCGCTGCGAGACGTCGGAGACCCCACCCTGGCGCAGAAACCCGGTGAGAGACGGCAAACTGAGATAGGGTTGAGACGGATGCCAAGTTGGAGGGAAAAGCAGTGAGACTTTCATGGTAGTGCCGGCCTTTTACGATTGAAAATCAGCGAGTTTGAGACGCCTTCCTCTTATACCCCCCGCACTTCGTCAAATGCAATTCTGCATGTATGGAGGACTGAAACCAGTGCCGAAATCTTCAAGAAAAAAAGGCCTCGAATCGTTCCCTCACTTACCGGGATCCCGATCCGAGGCCATTTGAGAATGACGCCACCAGCGGCTCTTGCTTGCCGCTCCGGTCGTTACAACTTCAACGTGAACCAGGTCGACAGCGACTTCATGCCGTTCCGCTCGATGTTGGCGCCGTCCCACACCGCAAATGCGATCGGCACCGACATACCTGCCTTGAACTGGACATCGTTTGCATCGCCGTTTTCCAAGGTCCGCTTCACGACGACCCGCCAGGTCGGACCGGTGTACCCACCGCCCTTGACGGACCCCGATGGCTCCCAGACGCCGTTCCCGATCACATCCTGATGAGCTTGCGTCGTGAGGGTGCTGAAGCCGTTCGCGCTCAAATCCTCAACGGAACTTACGCGAAGTGTCGGATCAGACATGATATTCCCCGACCAGATACCAGAGTTGAACGGTCCCAGGCTCCGGCCGATACGGTCCGGATAGGTGACGCCCCCCGCCGGCTCTTCAAAGTAATAATCCCAGAAAATGCCGGGATATTGATCGTCGACATCCCAGATGCCCGCGCTGTCCTTGCCGAGATCCTTCTGCCATTCGGCATTCCACCGCCAGATGTTGGTCGTCCCGCCGGATTGTCCCATGCACTGGAACGGCGGAGCCCCGGCCGTGTTCACCGGAAACATCACCGCAACCTGGTCGCGGAAATCTTGCGGGCCGATCGCTGTGTCATTCTTCGTCTGATCGATCCACTCCAATCGCAGCCCAACCTCTTTCCCGTTGGTCATGGCCTTGACGAATACCGACTTCACCGAGATATTCGGATGCATCGGTGTCGTAATCAACTGACCGCTCAACGGAATAATGACGCCCGGAACACTCTCCCATATAGGGTTGGCGCCATCCATGGGAATCTGGCCCTTCACCGCCTTCGCCGGTATCGTCACCGGTTGACTGACGGCCAGTGGTACTCGCCCCAACGTCAGCATCAGGCCGACAGTGAGGGCGGAGAGAAGAATTGCAAACACCAATTTCTTGTTGGTCGTCTGCGCTACCCTCATAGTGCTACTCCCTCCTCTGAATTATTGTAAAGACCGCGTTCGCCCTTAACCCGTTACCGCACGCACTCACGCCGTTCCGGAAGGCCGGCCTTCCTCATTTTCCTTGTCTTTCTCTTTCACATCCATAAACGACTGCGCACCGACTTCGTTCAACAACATGGTCAATTCATTGCCCTGGTCTTGCGCGCCACATTCATACGTCTGGCCTTCGGGAGAGCTGAACGTCGCCGGACGATAGTCGGTTTCCGTGTAGGGCTGCGGAGTCACGCCCAGGAAGGCCGTCTCGAAATCCATCCAATCGGCGGTCATATCCGCCACCAATTTGAAGAGACCGGAATCCGCCTTCTTGGTCAACATGCGACAGAACAGCGGCACCCATCGACCGATATGATTCTTGACGAACTTCTTCTGCGCATCGACCACGATCTGCGTCTTCTCCGGCCCGTCGTGACAGAGCGAGTAGGATTCCTTGTAGGCAAGAAAGTGCATGAACTCGAACTCGACACTGAGATGGTCGAGCCGTTCATGGATATCTTTCGACAATTCGACTCCGAAGGCTTTATAGAAGCCGGAGATATCCCCCATCACATGGGATTGCGCGAACACATGGTCATTCCCGAACAGGGTTTCATAGGGAGGGCAATCGAGCGTAATTACATTACTGAACACGCGGCGATGTTCCGACTGGAGATCGCTGAGCTGCCAGTTGACACATTCGGAAGCGATCAGATTCTCAACCAGGCCCAACTGTTTCTTCAGCGAGATCAATTTCCCTTTGGCTCGCTCGCCACCCACTGCGCCTAGGGCGACATCCAACGCGTCGATGGCGACCCGGCCATCCTCCACAAATTCTCCGCTCCGGAGATAATCAAGAAATTCCTCATCTTCCGGGTACAGGAGGCTCCAGGAGACCAATAAATAGATTTTACTGCGATTGAGCGCACGTTCGACGGCAGGGGAGTCCTTGATGGGCAACGGACTCGGCAGTGTGGCGGTGGCGGATGCAGATACGCCTTGCATCGGCTGTTGACTCGTCATACAAATCGTCTCCCGACCACCTCGTTCACCCTACCCCAAAGGCAGGGTCGCAGGACCTCGTATGTATATGAAATGGGCGATACGAAGTCAAGGGCGAACTGATTGATCTCCTGAATGATAGTTTCCAGCCCAGCGACCAGCCCAGGGGTGGCGTAATCATCACCCGGCCCACCCATCGCCTGTATGAACAGGCGTTTGCCGACCCGTACGTTGAGCCTCCGAGCGAGGCGACCTGCCTCGCGAAGCCGCTTCGGCAAGGCGGGGAACGCAGCCGGCGGCCTTTTTCAATATCCTGCCAGCAGCCTCGACGGTACGACACGGATCGCGACATGGTCATTGACGGTCTGACAGACCATTTCACACATTCCGCAGCCGACACAGGCGTCCTTCTCCACGGAAAGATACAAGGACGCAACGTCCATCGCAAGAGCATCCGTCGGACACTTCGAGACACAGGCATGGCAACCTTGGCCGGCCGTGCAGAGTCGATGCGACACCGTCGCGCTTCCCATTCGAACGTTGTTGATCCCCTCGACCGGAAGGAGCGCGTCCGTTCCACAGGCTGTAATGCAGGGAAGATCCTCACATAACAGGCAGGGAGACTGATCGGCAAAGAGAACGGGTGTCCCGTCCTGAGGATGGGCCACGATCGCGCCTGGAGGACAGGCCGTGATGCAATCATTGCACTTCGTACAACGTTCAAGGAAGAGCGGTTCTCCCACCGCGCCAGGGGGACGCAGCCAGTCAGTGCGAGTCGGCGGAGAAGACGGCTCTACCGGAACCCCATCCGCCTGTTTGACAAGTTCGCGCGCGGCTTTAACGGTGGAGAGCACGGAATCTTTCAGAAAGTCACGCCGACCGTATGAAGGGTTGGTTGGCATTCAAACAACTAGACTGGCGGATGGTCAAAATAGCTGTCCAGCGAGGCCGCAGCGAGCGAAAGGCCGAGGCGTACGTTGTAGGTACGTTGAGGCCTTAAGCGAAGCGAGAACAAAGCTGGCGGCTATTTTCACCATCCGCACTACATCACTCCGTCGGCACGCAGCTTGTACACTTCCACACAGCGATCGCAGGCCCCGAATTCCACGTCCCATCCCGGATGATTCTCGCGAATGAAGTCGAGCACGTAGGATTCCACCTTCGTCCCCATATCCTCGACCCAGGAATACGTCGGGAACCGGCACAGCGGGCACGGGAAACCCGGCATGAGCATGATTTTGTTTTCGGTCTCCGGGACTTCCCCGCCTTCCACATCCACGGCCCGATCCATGACGCGAAGCGTGTCGGCGGCCATTTCAATCAGCTCGGAATGGGTGAAGTAGGAGGTCTGCCAGAGCCCCTCGAACACCGACTTCAGTTGAGGAGGCGGAATTTTTCGGTACCAGGACCGGAATTCCTTGAAACGATCCTCCTTGCTCAGCATCGGCTCCTTGCCTGCCGCGACCAATCGACTATCCACGCTCAAACTCCAGAGCACACGATAGCGCTGCAAGATCAGCGTTTCTTCGCCGGGGTTCTGCCCAAGCTTGGTGTCCGGATCGTAACCGAACAGCGGGTCGATCATGTCGGAAATGTGCATCAGCTCATGGCGGCAATAGCGTGTCAATGCCGGATCATAAAAGCGGCGGGGAATCAGCTTGATCCCCACGCCCTTCAGACCTTTTTCCTCAAACTGTTTCGCCAAGTCCTTTTCGACGGACCCCCATTTGCGGAGAATATCGACGCCTTCCTGATCTTCCTTCAACACACCTTTGACCAGGACAATGCCCACCTTCTCCTTCAATAGCGTATACTCGTTGAATGAGTCGCGGACGATATCAGAAAATCCCCAGATGCCGAAAAGATATTGATACAGCTTCTTAAACTCCGCTTCCCGATCATCGAGCATGAATTTCTCGTAAATCGGGTCGGCATACTCGTGGAATTCCTTATAGTAGGTGGGATCTCCCTCTCGTTCCGTCTTTTCAACGAACGAATCGATGACTTCCTGGAGCAAAGCTGGTTGGAATCTGATTTCCATGAAACAATCCTCAGCGGCTTGGGGGAACAGTAAAAAACATTGTGCACGACGCCCCATGGGCGACATCACTCATGGGAGCCGGCTTGACTTGGCCGCGAGGCATCTCTTACGATCCGAACGACCGACAGAATTATACTGGCTGGCCTGTCGACCAATCAAGGACCAGACGGCCAAGAAAACACGCTGCACATGCCGGAACCGACAATGACTCCTCCGCTCCCGAGTGTCTCCTCAGAGACAGCCGCTGCATCACCGCCTCCGATCGATTTCTTGGACTACTGGGGAGCCGATTGTCGGGAAGTAAAAACGTTCCGTGGCCATTCGCACGGAGTCTGGGCGGTCGCGTTTTCACCTGACGGATCGACGCTCGCCAGCGGCGGCGCCGAACGCCTCGTGCGCATGTGGGACATCGAAACCGGTCGGTTATTGCGTTCTCTACGCGGCCACACTCACGATATTCGCGCCATTGTCTTCACGCCGGACGGGCAAACCCTGGCCACCGGCAGCGAGGACCGGACGATCCGGTTATGGAACGGTCGAACCGGCGAGCCGATGAAGCTCCTGTTCACCAGGTACGATCATAACGTCTGCAGCCTTTCGCTCTCGCCCGACGGCCTCATGCTCGCGCGTGGCAGCCATAACAAAGACATCAAGATTTGGGAAGTCACCACCGGCACCGAGCTGATGACGTTGCTCGGGAAGGATGAGTACGACCATCACTGGTCGGTCTGTGTGGTCTTCTCCCCGGACGGCATTCATCTCGCCAGCGGAACCGACATCGGCAAGATCAAGGTGTGGGAAGTCCTTCCAAGCGGCGAGGAAAAGGTCCTCCACGACGGCCACTGGCGAAAAAACCAGGAAGATTCCACCGAAACCCGCGGCTATTATATTGAAGACGACGGCGGGTTCCAAAAACCGATGGATTACTGGATCGGGGCCATGACCTTCACACCGGACGCGAAACTCCTGATCACCGGCAGCCGGGATGCCACCATCAAGCTGTTCGAGATGCCGAGCGTCGTTGAGAAGAAATCCCTCACCGGCCATAAGGGCTGGGTCCGCAGTCTCGCTGTATCGCCGGATGGGAAAGTCTTAGTCAGCGCAAGCGACGACGAGACCATCAAGTTTTGGGATCTGGCCACCGGCCGCAACTTCCGGACACTCAAAGGCCATAGTAGCGGTGTGCGTTGTCTCACCTTTTCTCCGGACGGCAAACGCCTCGCCAGCGCCTCCTGGGATCGGACCGTCAAGCTGTGGGAAGGGGGAGCAAAAGCGGAAGAGTAGCCGGAGAAAACGGATCGCAGCAAAACCGGCTGCCACGAGAATATCTCTTCTACTCTGTAGAGTCAGACAATGCAGGTTGAAGGGAGGACCCGGCGGATCGTCTGACGAATCGTTCTCGCAGCCTCAACAGCCCGAAGTGCCTCTGGTTGTTCAACCGGCTCCCAAACTCCAGGATATCGCCCTTCAATCGAGTAGGGATTCAATTCTTCGAGCAAGCTCGTGTCGAAATCTACCAGCAGACCGCCTGGCAATAGCGCATAGAGTTCGGTCAGATCATGAATCTTCGGAGGGTCGATTTGCCGAGAAACAAGGAGAGCTTTAAGGTATTTCTCTGCACATTGCTGCGCATGAAAACAAACGGTATCCCCTGGGACCTCCGGCGCGGCAAGATTGTTCTCGATATTGAGCAAGTCGTGTTCGGCCTTTAGAACCCTGGCTCGGACAAGGTCTTCGTCCTTAGGCCGCACGGTCATGCAGGATCTTTCCCTCTTGCCACGCTGTTTTTATAACAGTCCCTGGCGCGTCTCGGTATGCTTCGAATTCTTCAGGACTCACGACAATGACATCTTTAGGAACCCCCATGCCGGCTAACAATCCATAGATCTCGACCGCTCGCCTTCGTTTCGAACCGTGCGGCTGCATCACGACAAGCAAATCGACATCGCTATGCGGACCGGCCGTCCCGCGGGCATGTGATCCAAAGAGAATGATGCGCTCAGGATGGAACCGCTCGACAATACGCCGTACCATTTCGGTAATAGCATCCTGAACCGCGCTTGTGCTCCTTGCTGATTGGACCATCTTATCTTTGAACTCCTGAGCTGGAGGATACTCCTTATAGACCTTAGAAATCATCTGTAAGGAGGCTATTCATCTCCCACTCTGATAAAGGTCACGAGGCGAAACTTCCGGACTCTCAAGGGTCGCAGTGGGGAGTAGGGGGTCTGGATTTTCCTCCGATAGCAGACGCCCCGCCAGCGCGAGAATTCCATGAAAAAGAGCTGCTCCGAAGAAGCATGTTCAAGAAATTGCTTCACTTTCTAGGCTTTGGCCTGTCGAAGCTGGACTTCCAGGATGAGGTTAGTGTTCACGGAATACATCGTCACCCCACCATTCGAGAAACTTATGCTGTAAATCGACGGAGGTGTGCTGCTCTCGAAGGTCGGCGAGCGCCCCCTTCCCAAGCAAACTTCATTTTGCCTTTGGAATGGGGAGCACGCCGATCGATCAAACAATCGACAAAATCCTCCACTTCACGTCGGAGATCGGGGGACAACCCTTTGATCCGGTCCTCAAAAGACAACATCGGCAGATTCTCCTCTCTGGTACATCTTATTACGACAGCTTTTTCACCACCAGCAATTCGTTGCTCCGATCGTTGATCTGAGATAGCAACTTTTTATCGACAACCTATAATTCGCTATATTTTTTCGAACTTCCGTAGGCTTTTCTTACGGGATACTTGGCTTCGTTCTTGTTGAGCTTCGAACGGACCGCCGCATGCAGGTCCATACCGAGATCATGGCATAGATGTGTAAGCACAATTGCCACTGCCACTTCCTCTTCAATCCGCTGCTTCGACTCGCTAGCAATCAGGCCTGTAACTTCCACGTCACTTTTCCACTGAAATATCTCGAGCAATTCGGCTGCTTCTACCGAGAGAGAAACTGCCAAGTCCTTTGGCTTATGAAACTGTTCCCAGTTGCGTTTCTGCCTAAACTCAAGAAGTTCAACAAGCAAGTCGTTACCAATCATGAGCCTTTTCTCCTTGATTGGGACCAGACTTTGCGAATGGCTTGATGTGCGCTGCCTCCAATGCTGGCAGGGTTCGCTCTCCTGTTACCGCACATCGCCGTCCGTAAGCCTCGGTCACCACACCCGAAAGGCACCTTGACCTAATCTTGCCCTTGTCAAAAATTCAGCTCCATACCTTGTGACATCCTCAGCTGCAACGGGCATGGCGCTCGTCGCAGTCATCTGCAGCAGATGCTGGACCCGAAGTCGCTCCTGGACCTGAATCCATACGTGTTTCCCAACTTCTTCATTGGTGTCATACGTCTTGCCTTGAACGATGTTTGACGACCAATCAGGAGGAGAAGGAATCCAGTCTTTTCTCTCAAGGAAAAACGGATTCGCCAAGATGGTACAGCCAATGACCGGGTCATGCTCTCGCGGCTTCTTGGCTCTAAATTTTTCGATCCTCAAACATAATTACTCTAGAGGCCGCATGAGGCTCTTCGCCTCAGGATGCTTGTACGGAGCGGTTTGATTGGATTTTGCTGAAGACTTGGCTTTCTTGCCCATGCATCTTCCCTGGGGAACACTAACGAAACTGCGCCGCAGGATACTCTTTTACTGAGCAGAAATCATCATGCCGGCATCCTTAGGAGGCGTGGTGCGGTCAAAACCGTATAGCCATCGTTCCTCTTTGTAGCGCTTCATGCTCCACGCCCCAACGTGCATGGCAGGTCCTCGATCCAGAGCACCCGGCTGCGGTACTCGTCATGCTGTAGCGCTTGGTAGAATTTTCGATCGGACGTCAAAAATGACATGTTCAGTTGCATGGCCAGGGCCAAGTACAAGCAATCGTACAAACTCTGCTTCGTATGGCGGGCGAGGTCGAAGGCGGCTAGTACCAGCGTCTCATCGGCGTGGCGACGGATAGGAGCTCGTCGAAATGCCCGCCAAATGTCTTCAGTATCTTGCGCGGTCAGTTCGTCACGGCGGCGTTTTTTGGAGAGAACATTCCCGACTTCCAGCGTGAGAAAGGCGGGAGCATGAAGGCGCGCGTCGGAATCTTTGAGGCGCAACGCCTGCTCGCAGTGCTCCTCCGGAATGAACCATTTGAGAACGACACTCGCATCAATGATGTACGCCCTCACCGATCGCGGTCCTCGCGGATCAGCTCGGCGCTGTCACTAAATTTCTTTCCTGACCGTTTGAGCCGTTCACGGATGCGCTCGGCTTCCTTCCAGAAATCGCCCGACTCTTCTTTGGCCGCCTCTTCAAGAATTGTCTTTACTTCAGCTTGAAGTGACCGTCCTCGAGTCTTGGCTCTTTTTTTGAGCCGTGCGACGACTTTATCTTGGAGGTTTCGAACAAGAACCTGTGCCATGTGCAAACCTCCTTCGGTCCTATAGGTTGAGCTAGCATAATGCTAGCACCACTCCCCCTGTACTGCAATGACTATTCCGGCATCTCCCACAACTTGACTGACGCAAAAAAGAGCCGCCTTTCAGTTCGGGGCAATCTCATAAACGAGCGTCACCGTTGCCTCGACCTTTAGCTCCCCGGGCGAGATCGGCACCTCGCCGGTGCCCGCGTCCATCGCCATGCGCGCCATGGAAGCAGCGGGCCTGATCATAGGGCGGCCCCCTTCATGGACTGATACGACCCGCACGAGTTTTACCTGCAGCGACTCGCTCAGCGCCGCCGCTTTTTCGCGCGCCTTGACCGCCGCCTGTTTCAATGCGCTCAGACGCACCGATTGCTCATCGCGCAACCCCCAGTGCAACCCCTGAAAGCTATTCGCGCCGGCCTTCAAGACTTCTTCGATCACCGTGCCCACTCTGTCGAGGGCACGGATTTCCACGGTCACCATATTGCCGACGATATAGCCGACGATTTCCGGAGAAGCAGGCGGCGCATCGGCGGGACGGTTAGACGGCGGTCGATATTGCGGGGAGACCGTAAAAGACGAGGTTTGGATCAGCTCCTTGTCGATCTGTAAATCGCGCAGTCGGTCCAAGACTTTGCTCATGACGGCACTGTTCCGCCTCTGCGTCTCGACGAGTGATTTGCCGGGCGTGTCCAGGCCGAACGTCACATAAGCCGTATCCGGCGCGTGCGTCGTCATCCCGGTTTCGCTGACCGTGAGGGTCGGCGTCTCGGGCTTCGTCTCATCATGCGCCGGCGCCGCAAGCGGAATCCCCAGCAGCAGCACCAACAACCAGACAATCCGCATGCTCATCCTCCTTGCATCAAAAGGAATATCTCGCCTCGGTCATGGCCCACACACCCACGAGGTGGGTGGCAGCATAGCGGCCCTGCAACGATGACGCAAGAAACCGCGACCGCCTCCCCGCTACTTGACCCAGCCAACGGCATGCGGCATCTTGTCTCTGACAGGCTTGATGAGACAGGGCCTCATGGCTATGACGTCGACCATGCTCCAGCTTGGAACCACAGCGCCGCCGTTCGCCTTGCACGATCTGGTGAGCGGGCAACATTATTCGCTCGACTCGTTCGCCACCCAAACAGGGCTGCTCGTCATGTTTATCTGCAAGCACTGTCCCTATGTCGTACATGTCGAGCAGGAGCTTGCCCGACTCGGACGTGACTATCGCGACACGAGCTTAGGGATCATTGCCATCAGCAGCAATGATCCCATCAGCTATCCCGATGATGCACCGCCGCAGCTCAAAAAAATGGCCGTACGCCTGGGCTTTACCTTTCCATTCTGTCACGATGAGACACAGGAGGTCGCGAAGGCCTATCGCGCTGCCTGCACTCCAGAATTCTATCTTTTTGATGGCGATCGTCGACTGGCCTACCATGGACAACTCGATGAGAGCCGGCCCGGCAACAACAAACCGATAACCGGCCGCGATCTCCGCTCCGCCATCCGGGCAGTGCTCGCCGGGAAACCGGTTGACAGTAATCAACGACCCAGTATCGGTTGCAGCATCAAGTGGAAGCAGGGCAATGCCCCACCCTACGCTTGAAAAGCCATTGCAGGCACCCACCCGCGTCGTGTCAAATCCAGACAATCCGTTCGATCTCGCAGTGGCCTACCCCATCTAGAACGCATCTATCCATCAGACATCCAGCCATCAAAAACGCTCGCTCGAGTACGGTCGGCACATCGCCCAAAAACCATGCCTTCCAGCATGAGCGTGGCATAAGAATTTTCATTCCCCATCTTCTGTTGATAACCCTGTGAATAAGTCACGGTATTCCGCAAAAGACGGTACAAATGGCGTGTGTATTCAGCAAATCGCCTATATTTTAGGCATCCGCCCCATCGCGCCCGAACCACAACTAATAGTGGTCCAAGTCTATGTTCCTTACTTTCTTGCATATTCGTAGGAACTTGTCTTGACAGGAGCCAATCAGTTCTTACCGAGGCCGGCACTCTTCTCACTAATCCCATGGCTATCCACAGGTTCAACACATTTCTGGGGATGACCGCTCTCAGCAACAGAAGCGAGGTTTCGTATCTGTCAAGGGGGCGACGCAGAAAAGATGGCTCCATCGAGAGGGGAAAAATCTAGGGACCAAACTCACAAGATCAGGGCCAAACGGAAGGCCGAATCACGTGATTCGAAATCATCGCCTGAGATCCATTGTGATCATCGACAACGTGTCCTCGACGAGTATCTCGATATTGTTCATGATTGTGTCGTTTCCTAGCCGTTCGAGCAACAGCTCGACAATTGAGAAGTCAGGACAACGCTCGTATCCGCTGAGAACACCCATGGACGAGAGTCCAAACGGATTCACAGGGGCAGTCGAGGATAGACGCGACCCAACAGTATACGACGGCGGGAGAGGCTGGTCATGAACACGGGAGGACAAGGCGTAGGCGGAGCATCAGGAAGGCTCCATCATCGCGCAGGCGTAAAGAACGCCTTCCCTGATGCTCCACCTTTTGATCAACGCAATCCTAGCCAACCTGGATCTCGATGGCTTTCGGCTTCGCCTGTACGGATTTCGGAAGATGCACGTGCAGCATCCCGTCCTTGAAGTCCGCGGTCACCTTGCTCCCATCCGCATCCTCCGGAAGTGAGAAACTGCGCACGAAACTCCCGTAGGCGCGTTCGACTCGGTGATATTTTTTGCTCTTTTCTTCTTTCTCGAATTTCCGCTCGCCTGAAATCGTCAGGACATTATCCTCTACCGTGAGGCGCACGTCCTCCTTCTTCATGTCCGACAATTCGGCCTTGATGAGGTATTCCTTCTCATCCTCCGTAATGTCCACCAGCGGCGACCATTGGGTCACCGTCAGGGCTTCCTTCCCGCCGTTGCTCGTTGCCTCCCGACCGGTAAACAGCGTCGCCAAACGGCTTTCCAGTTCATCCCGATCCTTGAAAGGATTCCATCGAGTTCTGCTCATCGGATCCCAGCGTAAGATTGTATTCATGGCCTCATCTCCTTGTCGTCATAGCAGTGAACGTTTCATGCTCACGGGTATCTGTCATGATTGACCTAATACGCCAACCAGTTGCAGCTCCGCATTCAGCCAGTCCTCCAAGGCCAAGCCTTCTTGCCGGCCCCGTTGTTCATATAAGTCGTAGGCCAGCTGCGCAATGCGGTCGTGCGTCAAAGCTCCCTCCAATGTCTGCCTGGGAAGATCAGCCTTCTCACCAATTGGACTGCTCATTGGCGTGCCTACCGACATGGTCGACGTTGCTTGCTGTGAACCTCTTTCCTTGCTCATCGCACACCTCCTCTCATTGCCGCGTTCATAACTGTGAGTTGTTGAGTAAGACGTCTCCCATCGATCGACTCCGATCACTGGACCTTTTTCCCCGCCTTGTCCGGCGGAGCCTTGTGGTACCACTGATCCGCCCACTTCATCAGCTCACGCTTTTTATCGCCGTACCGTTCCTGGGCTTTGCCGACAAATCTGTCGTAGTTCCCCCCGATCTCCTGGAGATCATTGTCCGTAAACTTGACCCACTTCTCTTTCAGTTCACCTTTGAACTGCATCCATTTTCCTTTGAGTTGCGCAGCATTCATGGCATTGCCCTCCTTACTTATTAATTGAGAGTGACATGAGGGTCGGGTCGTCATGCAGGAAACCATCAGACAACCCGACACCCCTCGGTCACCCCGTTCGGCTGGTGCGTCCCATGATTAAATGAATCGCCCCCATCACCAGGATCCCGGCTAAGACCAGAATCCATGAAATTTGAACCACGACGGTCGAGATCCCGGCGAGGTTCAGCGCGCCGGCGATCAAGCCGACGACCAGGAACATCAGTGCGTAATAGAGCATGGTTGCTCCTCTCTGATGGAATGCGGATGTGAGTTGATAGTCCTCTGCGGCATGGCCAGCGCACTGGCCGCCTCCATCAGCAGGCCATCACGCCAAACCAGCAAAGAGTCAGAGAGACTGTGATGTAAACGCGGCGGAGACTGGGGAATCGGTCACGCTGAGAATGGTCAGGAAGCGCGAGAGATAGGACAGCCAGCGGGGCTTCACACCTGACACCATCACCCTGGGCGCAATGAGGACAGGAGTCAAGCAATATAAATTGTGTGGAAACTTAGACTTGATCGGACAAATTCTGTCGGAAGCGACCGGAAAGCCCTGACCCATAGCAGAAATTTGATTGAGGTGCATTGGACTATACCCCCTGACGTTGTCCGTCCGTCTCGCGTCATGGCGGAGCGGAGTATGAGTAATACAGGCCGGAATAGTTCAACGATTCTGCATGCTGCGATGGCAAGATGGATGGTAGAAGGGTGACTGTCGCCGGCACCGTGTTTTCTGCTCCTTCCCCTTAATAGCGCTTGACTCTCATGCCCAATGCGCCCAGGGTGAAACTATGACGTATTGAGCCACGCCGACCGTCCCATCCTCGCGCGTCACTTTCTCTCCCTCCCTTGTTTGCGCGACCGATTCCCTGGTCTCCGCCGCTTTTGCGCCGAATGTTCCTCGAAATACCTGTGTGGACATCCTTTGTCCAAGCGCCATCGTCGCTTAGGGTGGCAGAGGTGCCTCCGCACGGGAGTTGAGCTGAGGTCTATCGACCACATCAGTCAATGCAGAAAAGGAGCAACGCCATGATAACGATCACACCGACGGCAGAAGGAAAGATCCGAGAACTGATGCAGGAAGAGAAAGACACGGTCGGCCTGCGCGTCTACGTGAAGGGCGGTGGGTGCCATGGCTATCAGTACGGCATGGCCTTCGAGTCCGTCATGAGCGAAGACGACACCGTCATCGAGAAAGGCGACGTCAAGGTCATCATGGACTCCCAGAGCGCCCCGTTGCTGGCCGGCTGCGAAGTCGATTTTCGAGACACGGTGCAAGGCTCCGGCTTTGAGATCAAGAACCCACAAGCCAAAACGACCTGTGGGTGCGGCAGTTCATTCAGCGCATAACGTCATCACAGGGTGCGCCGGATCGCCGGCCACCCCCGTTCGATAGAAAGGGACTAGCCATGGACAGCACAGCCATCATCGGAACCACGAATAAGAAGGGGCAAGTCATCACCGATCCACGCGTGATGATGAACGACGCGCCTCGCACGCCGTCGTTTTTTACCGGCAGCGAGGTCATTAAGGAGGCCGTCAGGCGCGCGAACGTCGATGTGATGGTGGCCTATCCCATCACACCTCAGAGCGAGGCAGCCGCCCTGTGCGGCGAGCTCTTTGCCGAGGGCTATATCGGCGACTATTTCCGCGGGGAAAGCGAATTTGCGGTCATGTCGCAGTGCGCCGGCGCCGCCTTCGGCGGGGCCCGTGTCTTCACGACGACCGCCGGACCTGGCACCATGCGGGCCATGGAAAACTTTCCGATGTGGGCCGGATCCCGATTGCCGATCCAATGTATCGTCACCTGCCGGGGCATCAATTCCCCCTTGTCGATCCAACCGGACACGATCGAGATCGCCTACCTCATGAATACGGGCATGCTCGTCTGGCATGCGGAAACCGCACAGGATTTTTACGACTGGATTCTCAAGGGCTACATGGTGTCGGAAGAGCCGGACGTGCATTTGCCGTTGGCCCTCTGTTGCGATGGCTTCTTCGTGACCCATACGAAAGACGTCGTCGACTTGACGCCCGTCGACATGTGCCTGCCACCCTATGATCCCTATCGCTCACCCGTCCCCTGCATGGATATGGAATGTCCCCCGGTTCGGATGATGCGCGATCCCTTCGTGATGAAGAGCAACTACATCAGCTACGCCACGCACGCGAGCTGGCAACAGGAAGTCTGGGCTGCCGCGGAACGCTCGCGCAAGCACACCATCGCGTGGTTGGATGGCTTGATCGATGTCGAAGACGGCGATGCCGACATCCTTATCATCTCCTCAGGAACCGCCGTCTCCCAGGGGCGAGAAGCCATCCGCCTGCTGGCCGATGAAGGGATTCGCGTCGGACTGGTAAAAATCAAAACCCTACGACCATGGCCGGAGGAAGAACTTCTCGAGGCGACCAAACATGCCTCACATATCATCGTGCCCGAGTTCAATGTCATCGGATGGATGGCCAAAGAAATCAAAGCCACGATCCCGAACAGCAAGCGAGTCGTCGCCGGACCGCGCGTCTGCGGCGGCATGACCTTGCCACCAGAAGTGATTGTGGAGGAAGTCAAGAAGGCGATCGGCATGAGATCCGGCGTGCTGGCGGGACGCGGCGGATGAACCGGCCACAGGTGCGGAACGGCGGCACAGCAGTTGGTTGCGGGCCCAGATGTACACACTACCGCATTTGCGGACAACAGAAAGAGCGAGGTATCCGATGAGTCTTGATTATGTGAAGTTCACCCCGGGATTCGACACATTCATGCCGAAAGAATATCGGGACATGGTGGAGCACGGGCCATTCGGGAAGAAAACGACCGTGTCGCAGATGGGCAGCTTCAAAGAAATCCTCGAAGAGCATCCCATGTGCGCCGGCTGTGCGATGACCCTGTTCATCCGGCTCGCGATCATCGCCTTCCCAAATCCCGAAGACACGATTACCGTCGGAACGGCAGGCTGCGGCCGGCTGGCGATTTCACAGGCGGCGATTCCGTTCGTCTACGGCAACTATGGGGACCAGAACGGCGTCGCCAGTGGACTATCGCGCGGATTGCGGATTCGTTTCGGCGACAAACATAAGGATGTCGTCGTGATAGCCGGTGACGGCGGCACCGCCGACATCGGATTCCAGCAAGTCCTCCATTCCTGGTTCAGAAAGGAACGGTTCACGACGATCATGCTGGACAATGAAGTGTACGGGAATACGGGCGGACAAGAGAGCGGGATGACGACGAGAGGGGCGGTGCTGAAGATGGCGCCCCTCGGCAAGAAGTTCGAGAAAATGGACATGGTCGCCATGGCGAAGATCGCCGGCTGCGCCTACATCGCCACCGTCGTGCCGAATAATCCGCGTCGGGTGGAAAGCTGCATCAAGAAGGCCGTGCTGATCGCTCGCGAGGTCGGTCCGACCTATATTCAGGCCTATACGTCCTGCAATATCGAGTACGCGATCCCGACCGACCAGGTGATGGCAGACGCCAAGACCGTCGAGGATGACCGGTACAAGTTTGCCGAGTACGTCAGCGAGGACGCCAAGGCCTATCTGGCCGAGCGCTATGGCTACAAGGAGTTCATGCAGAAGCCGGTGGCGGCAGTCACAACAGTGTAATCACATGGGTGGAAGATTCCAGAGGCCCATACGACCGCTCGAATCTTCCACCCGTCAGCTGAAAAGCCCTGTCGACGATCGAACAGGAGGGGAATCATGACGGACATGCAGCCAACTGATATCAACGCGAAGCCCCGCTATGCACTGAGCTACGGCTTGCGGCTGGATCAAGGCACGGCAACCGAGCTCACCCACCCGCATGTGCCCATTTTCCTACCGGATGGCTCGGTCGGCACCATGACCCTGCACGTCATGAACGGCACAGCGGATGAAATCAAGTCGCAGCTACTCGACAGCATCGACGCGTTCTTCGACATTTACACCGACGCGTAAGTCTTCTCAACCATCCGCAACCGAGGCGTCATCATCGCCAAAAGCCTTTTCGACGCCTTAGGGGGAGGCCATCGCTCATGCAAACACTCGATATCCATCGCCCAGAGATGCCAAATCTACAGTTCGTCCTGTTCGTGGCGGCACTCTGCACGTCTCATCTCACCGCAATCAATATTCCCTATCCCCTCCGTGCCACGATTTTCAACCGGTGCTGGACGCTCATTCATGAAAGCCCTCCTCCCGGCAGACCGGAGGAACGGGTCCTGGACCTCAGACCCTGGACTGAGCTCACCGTCGAGGCGATGGTAGAGACCATACGCGTGGCGCTCATGGAGGCAGGGATTCAAATCTTAGCCTGGGAACATGCTCCCAGCGAACCGACACACACCAGCACCCCAGCAGCCAAACCCCTGATCGAACGAATCGCGCAACTGTATCCTCAGCGGCCCGAGGGAACCGACAGCGGTCCTGTAGCCGACCCTCTCCCGCGCTGATAGCCTGCGACTTGCCCAATCTCTCGCGTCGTCTCGCAACTCGACTGCATGGGGCAACATGGTGGGTACATCGTTGGAGCGGCTTCAGTGCGGCTGCCGCGCGAAGCTTTCACCAGACGGCCACGTGAAGGGATGTAGTTTCGAGGTGTATATGCTTGCGACAGGACGTCGGTTGATCCGCTGTTACCACGCGTAGGCTTCCGGTGCGGCGCCGCCCGGGCCGGGGAAAATGTCGTCCAGCTGCTTCAGGGTTTCCTGATTAAGGACAAGATCGAGCGCCCGCATCGCCCCCTCCAGCTGTTCCATGGTGCGTGGCCCAATAATCGGCGCCGTGACGGCCTTGTGGTGTAACAACCAGGCCAGCGCGACATCCGCCGGTCGTTCGCCGATTCGTCCGCACAACGCCTCATACGCCTCCAGCCTCGGACGAGCGTCGTCCACCTGCTTTTTCAACTCCGCGTCCGCTCGACGCCCCACGCTGGCCGATTTCAGAGCCCCGGCCAAGAGCCCACGTCCCAACGGACTCCAGGGGATCAGCCCGATGCCGTAGGCCTCGCAGGCGGGGATGACTTCCAGTTCGATCGTACGCGCATTGAGATGATAGAGGCTCTGCTCCGATATAAGCCCCAAGAACTTTCGGCTGCGCGCGGTTTCTTGAGCCTGAGCCAAGTGCCACCCGGCGAAATTGCTGCTGCCCACGTAGACGACTTTCCCCTCTCTGACCAACTGCTCCATCGCTTGCCAGATTTCTTCCCACGGTGTTTCCCGATCGACATGGTGCATTTGATACACATCGATCCGGTCTGTCTGCAACCGTCGAAGACTGTCCTCGCACGCTCGCTTGATATGGACGGCCGAGAGCCGCGACTGATTCGGCCCGTCCCCCATGCGACCGTACACCTTCGTAGCCAGCACCACCTTATCCCGACGGCCTCCGCCTTGCGCGAACCAACGGCCGATGATCTGCTCTGTCCAGCCCTCACCGAGCTTCCAGCCGTACACATTCGCCGTATCAAAAAAATTGATGCCGAGCTCCACGGCTCGATCCATCAGAGCGAAGCTATCCTGTTCGCTTGTCTGCGGGCCGAAGTTCATCGTCCCGAGACAGAGCCGACTGACTTTCACTCCTGACCGGCCAAGATGTCTGTATTCCATATGGGGTCTTCTTCAGGAAACTGAAGTTATTCTGGTCTTGCCACTGTCAGCGATGCTGTCGGTATCAAGCGAGTTTCCGCAATCTCTAACCGGGGATCTAATACCCCCGCCCCGTGCTCCCACCACGCCCCATCCGATCGAGCGGGAGAGCCTCGTACCGTTGCTTGAGGTCCGGATGCTCGCCGAGATAGCGCTTGACCGCCGCGTCATCCGCAAACACGTCAGAGCTGCGTGCGCGATATTCGTCGAGGGTCAGATCGTGTTTCGCCAGGAGCGCCGTGAGCTTGGCATTGATATCCGCACCCATTTTTTGCATGTGTTCTTGTGAGGGGCGCTGTCCTTCACCATAGCCCGCACCACCTTTGAAGTAGTTCGTCATCATCTCCCCGATCTCGATTCGGGCATTGACGAACTTTTCCACTTCAGCCGGCTCTGCGGCACACGCCATTCCCGCGAATAACAACAGGCCCAACAAGATAGTGATGGCCCGGCACCCAAGATTCATGGTCTAGATTCCTTCCCTCGTAAGTTACCCGTAACACATCCTCCGACGATGCGTCCCCTCCGGATCTTACAATGACTCGGACTCTGACTGGTAGAGAACGACGCATCAGCCTTCATCGTCGCTGTTGCTCTGCGCGGACGGAATACCGTAGCGTTTGCACTTTTCCCAAAGAGCCTTTCGGGACAATCCCAAGATCTTCGATGCGGTCGTGCGACTTCCCTCGACACGCTCCAACACGGAGACGATATAGTCTTTCTCAAAGCCTTCCCGCGCAGCAGCCAGCGAGGTCAGGGTCGTATCTTTCTTCTTTTTCCCTCCGGTCAAACCTTCACTGCAGAAACCGCAGGATTCCTGTGGAACGCCCCCCAGATAGGGGCAGGATTGAAATCCGCACAGATCGGCCGGTTGGACCGCGTCCCGATCCCGCCCGAGCGCCACCGCCCGCTCGACCATGTTTTCCAACTCCCGCACGTTCCCCGGATACGAATAGCGGAGCAACAATTCACGCGCGTGTTGAGAAAATCCCCTCAGCTGTTTGTTCAGTTTACACGCACATCGGTCCAGCACATGTTCGGCGATGACCATGATGTCTTCTTGGCGTTGTCGAAGCGGCGGAACAACGATCGGGACGACGTTGAGCCGGTAGAAGAGGTCTTCGCGGAACCGGCCCTGCGCCACCTCTTTGCGCAAGTCTTTCTGTGTGGCGCAGACGAGTCGAACATCCGTTTCGATCGGCTCATTGCTCCCGACCCGCTCGAAGGTACGCTCCTGCAGGACGCGCAAGAGTTTCACCTGCACGACGGGCGAAATTTCGCCGATTTCATCGAGGAACAACGTCCCTCGATGCGCCATTTCGAATCGCCCCAGGCGCTGGCGCAAGGCACCCGTAAACGCGCCTTTCTCGTGGCCGAAGAGTTCCGCTTCCAGCAGCAGCTCCGGCAACGCGGCGCAACTGACTTTGATCAACGGATATCCTTTCCGCGGGCTATTCTGATGCAGCGCGTTGGCGACAAGTTCCTTGCCTGTTCCGCTCTCTCCGACGATCAGAACGGTGGAATCGGTCTCAGCCACGAGCTTGATCTTGTCCAGCACGGCGCGCATCTGACTGTTCGCCCCCAAAATGCCGTTGAAGCAGAACTTATCTTCGAGCTGGTGTTTGAGATCCTGATTCTCCCGCCGGAGCGCGATCATGCCGCTGACTCGCTCGATGATCAGCAGCAACTCATCCATCTGGAATGGCTTCGTAATATAATCGAACGCCCCCAGTTTCATGGCTTCAACAGCCGTTTCGACCGATCCATGTGCCGTAATCATCAGCACCTCGGTCTGGGACTCCTTGCTTTTGGCCGCCTGAAGCACGGTCAGTCCATCGATACCCGGCAACCGAAGGTCGGTGATCACCACATCATAGGTCTTCGCTCGAATCGCTTCGATCCCTTCCGTGCCGGTCGCCGCCGCCTGCACCTCGCAACCGACGGCCTCCAATGCATCCATCATGGAAAGACGCATCAAGGGCTCATCGTCCACCAACAGAACCGTCAACCCTTTCATGCTTCCTTCTCCGCAAAAGAACGTTCTCGTGAGACGGGCAGGCACAGGGTGAACGTCGTTCCTTTTCCGACTTCACTCTCGACCAAAATTTTTCCGCCATGACGTTCCACGATGCCCAGGTTGACCGAGAGACCCAGTCCCGTTCCCTCCCCTTCCCCTTTGGTCGTGAAGAAGGGATCAAAGACCCGTGGGAGGACTGATGCGGGGATGCCGGACCCCGTATCCGTCACGTCGACCCGGCAGATACCCTCCGCCACGGAAGTCCTGATCGTCAGCACGCCGCCGTTTTTCATGGCCTGCACGGCGTTCAAGATCAAATTCATCAAGACTTGTTCGATCATATGCCGATCGACCATCACAGGAGGCACGTCATAGGTCGGGAATGTTTCCAAACGAATCCGATTGGGCATAAAGAGATGGGTGGTCAGCCCCAACACCTGGTCGACGATGCGATTGATATCGGCCGGACTGAATGCCGGTTCGTGCTGCTGTGAAAAATCGAGCAATTGCCGAACGATCTTCTGAACACGTCGGACGCCATGTTCCATCGAGGCCCAATATTCCTCTTGACGCGCCGGCGAGGGGGTCCCCTTTCGAAGGTTGTAGAGACAATTGAGAATCCCTCCGAGAGGATTGTTGATTTCATGCGCCACGCCCGCCGCCAGTTGACCGATGGAGGCCAGTTTTTCCGCATGACGAATCTGGCGCTCCAGCTTCTTGGTCTCCGTCATATCGCGCGCGATGCCGAGCACCCCAAGGATCTCCCCGTCGGCCCCTTGAAGGGGAGAAACACTGACCATGACGGCGCGCACTTCACCCGACCGAGTCACGACTTCAACCTCGTACACCTGCTTCGCGCCGATATCCAACGTGTTCTTGAGTCGCCGTCCCCGATGGCGCCGTGACAGAAGCGAGAGGTAGGGCCGGCCGATCAAATCATCTTTGCGATATCCCCAGGCATTGATCTTGCTGTTGACATAGGTGAACTGCTGATCCAGATCGAGCGTATAAATGACGTCGTTGGCATTCTCGAGCAAATTTTCCAAGTACTGCTTGGTCTCTTCGATTTCTCTCGTGCGCTCTTTGACTTTCAACTCGAGATCTTCTCGGTATGAGTGCAGTTGGCGCTCGAGCTTTTTCCGATCGGTAATATCACGAAGCTGCACCATGACCAGCAATTGCTCGGTCCCGCTCACTCGAATCAAGTCCATTTCCACCGGGATCTCATGGCGATCGGCATGGTACACGGTCATTTCCTGAGTGGCGACCTGCCGTTGTTCCGTGCTGACATCACGCAACCAGCCGGTGAAGGCTCGGTGGTGGGCGTCCGGCACGATATCGAGAACGTTCTTCCCCACGATCTCCGATTCGGCATAGCCCAGTACTTGTTGTTCCCGTTCATTGACGGCCACGACGAACCCCGTCGCGCTCACCATGAACACAGAGTCAGCCACGAAATCGAACAACGCCTTGTAGCGGGCTTGCGATATCGTCAGCTGCTGCGTCCGCTCCGACACCACCTGCTCCAATCCAACGGTGTACCGCTGAATCTCCTGCTCCAACCGACGCTGTGCCGTCACATCTCGGACGAAGGCGCGCGAGTGAATCAGTCCGCCTCGCTCTTGATCGAACAGGGCCGTCCCATGAACCTCCACATCCATCAACCGGCCGTCTTTGGCCACCAGCACGGTTTCCATCGAGCTTTGCCCGTGCGACACGAGCCGTTCCAGAAAGTGCAATACGTGCGATTCCTGCCCGCCATGGACACAATCCCAGAGTTTCATGCCCAACATCTCGTCGGGGGTATACCCCAGTTTGTCGAGGCCGGTCTTATTGACGTGAACAAGCCGACCTCCCCGATCGAGTTGACAGATCATTTCCGGAGCATGTTCGATCAGATCCCGATATTTCTCCTCCACCCGCCGCACATCCGCCATTCGCTGTTCAATCTGCCCGAATGAACGTTGCAGATTGCTCGCCATCTGATTGAAGGCCTGAGCCAGCCCTTCGATTTCGTCCCCCGTCGCGATCTCCAACCGCTGCTCCAATCGCCCACTCCCGATCTGTTGCACGCCGTCATGCAATACCTGAATCGGCCGGGCGATTCGGCGGGCTACGATCATGCCGATTCCTGAAAGCACGACCAGCACGATCATGCCGAATAACAAGACTTTGGCCATCAACTCACCCAGCGGGGCAAAGATTTCCGATGGATCTTGGCGCGCCACCGTAATCCAGCGTTTCCCGCCGATACTGCCCGCCGCGAGCTGATCGGCAAACCGCACCGGCGCAAATCCGATCAGCGCGCCCTTATTTCCGTGCGAATCGTCGGCGGCCTCCGCCCATCCTGGTTTCAACGCCCCCAGCGTGCCGACCAATTCGGCATCGATCGAGTGGGCTTCGGGCGCAAGGACAGGGCAAATCACGACGGTCCCGTCCGAGGCGAACAGCATGGCATGGCCCGTCATGCCGAACGAACCCTCGGCGATGGACTGAAATAACGTGTCACGCCGAAGCAGAATCGTCACGGTTCCGATCACGGTCCGACGTTGATCGTCCAGGATCGGCGCGGCCACGACGACGACGTGGGTTCCGAATGCCGGATCGAAGGCAATTTCGCTCACGTAAGGCTGGTGACTGCCGCCTTGTACCACAGCCTGCCACCAAGCGGTCTTGGCATAGGAATACTCCACTTGGGGAATCGAACTGACGACCAGGGCTCCCTGTGCGTCGGTGACTAAAATGCCGACATAGTCCGACTTTCGAATCTCATGCCATCGAATCAAGTAGTTGGTCACGATCCGGTTGACGAAGAGGGGAAATTCGCTTCGCTTGTCGCGCTGCCTCCACCGTTGTTGCCAATCCTTGATGATTTCCGAAATGCGCTGAGCGTCTTTGCCCTCGTACGTTCGGTTGGCTTCCGAGACGGCAGTGCGCAGGAAGGGGGCGGTCGCAAGTTGTTGGGCTTCGTTTATGCCTCGAGTGACCTGCATTTCGATCCGACGGGCGGCTTCGACAGCCACTTCCTTGAAATTCGCCCCCGTCGACTCCCGCAAGGCGCGTCGCTCTTCGATATAGATGAGGGCGAGCAGAAGGGTCAGCGGCAGGAGACCGACCATCACAATCGCTGCGATGATCTTCTGCTGGAGACTAGAAGACCGGCTCCAGAGTGCCATAAGGATGCTCTGCCAAGAATGCGGATCCTGTGAAGGGTGAAGCCCGCGTCGACAAGTCTGCGAGGCGAGCGTATCTCGTCTTTTCGATCATGAGTTCCAAGTTTCCAGTCGTACGGAAACCAAAACTTGAAACCTCAAACATGAAACTCGAAACAGTTGGCCGTCGCGCTTCACGAGCGACGCCGTTCTATCCCATCATTCGCTCAGCTGCGTTTCAAGAGGCGACCCGACGCTCCCGGCCACAAGAGCAGTAGTGGGCTGGCCACGAAGATCGAGGAATAGGTGCCGAAAATCACGCCCCAGAGCAGGGCCAGTGAGAAATCGTGCAGAACTTCTCCACCGGCCGCGGCCAGGGGAATGAGGACAATGACGACCGTCAAACTGGTGACGATCGTGCGGCTCAACACCTGATTGACGGCGGTGTTGATCGTCCCTTCTTCGCTTTCCCGACGGCGCGACTTGAGATTCTCTCTGATCCGATCGAACACCACCACCGTGTCGGTCAAGGAATAGCCGGCCAACGTCAAGAGCGCGGTGACGATCAGCAGGGTAATTTCCTTGTCGAGGATATAGAAGGCCCCGACCACGGCCAAGACGTCGTGAAATGTCGCCAATGCGGCGGCTACGCCGAACCGAAGCTCAAATCGGGCCGCAATGTACAAGATAATGCCCACAAATGAGACGACGATCGCGACGAGCGCATCTTCTTGAAGCTTCTTCCCGATAGTCGGCCCGATCTCGGTGGTGGAGTCGATGACGAACTTGTTGGCGGGAAAATCTTTGGCGAAGATTCCCACCACACGTTCCGCGACCTTCTCTTCGATCGTCGTGGACGCCTTCACCCGAATGAGGAGCTTGTTATCTTGTCCGAACTCCTGCAGCTCCACATTGCTCATGCCGTTGGCCTCCAACGCCTTGCGGGCCTCATCAATCCGGACCGGCTGCTCGAACTTGAGCTGGACGGCCGTTCCCCCGGCAAAGTCGATGCCGAGATTGGCGGCGCCGCGCGCAATCTGGACCAGGGCGATGAGCCCGAGCAAAACCATCACGCCGGAAAAGAGAAACGCGAACGTGCGCTTGCCCATGAAGTCAATGTTGGTCTTCCCAAGAATCTCTAACATGCGCACTCCCTTGTGATAACCCTGAGCCTCTTCCTGAAGAGTCATCGCTGATGGCTTCATGGTCAGATGCTCAACGCCTCGACTTTTCGTCGATGATACAACAGATCAAAAATGACTTTTGTCCCGACCAATGCCGTGAAGAGGTTGATGGCGATCCCCAGGCACAGCGTCACGGCAAAGCCCTTGATAGGCCCGGTCCCAAAGAGAAACAGGGCGACTCCGGTGATCAGCGTCGTCACGTGCGAATCGATAATCGTCAACAGCGCTTTGTCGTAACCCGCATCGATGGCGGATCGTGGCGCCTTTCCGCCACGCAGCTCTTCGCGAATCCGCTCAAAGATCAAGACATTCGAGTCGACGCCCATTCCGATCGTCAGCACAATGCCGGCGATTCCCGGCAGGGTCAACGTGGCGGTCACGGCGGACAGCGCGCCCATCAGACACACCAAATTCAGCACTAAGGCAAAATCCGCGATCAGTCCGGACAGACGGTAATAGACGATCATGAAGATCACCACCATCGCCCCGGCGATGAGCGTCGCCCTGATCCCCTTATCAATAGAATCTTGACCGAGAGACGGGCCGACCGTCAGATCCTGCACGATCTTCAACGGCGCCGGGAGCGCGCCGGCCCGTAGAACAATCGCCAAATCATTGGCTTCCTGCGTGGTGAACGTCCCCGTAATCTGCGCGCGCCCCCCTGAAATACGTTCCTGAATGACCGGCGCCGAGTAGATGGTGTTATCGAGGACCACGGCCATGCGTTTCTTGACGTTCTCCCCCGTAATCCGCTCGAATTCCTGCCCTCCCTTGGAGTCGAACGTGATGGACACATACGAATCGTTGAATTGACCGATGGCGACACGGGCATCACTCAGCACATCACCGGTCAACATGACCCGCTTCTTGACGACATAGGGCATGCGAAACTCGACACCCGTGTCCTTGTCGACCATTCGCTCGAATAAAATCTGGTCGCTCTCCGGGAGTTTTCCGGCAAACTGCTGGACCACCTCGGCTTCTTTGTCTTTCGTCACGCGCGCAGGCAGGTCAAGGTGGATGTCTTCGTCCAACATTTTGAATTCGAGCAGCGCCGTCTCCTTGATCAGATCCTTGGCGCGTTTCGGATCCTTGACACCAGGCAGCTGCACGACGATTTGCTTCAACCCTTGGCGCTGAACGATCGGCTCCGCGACGCCGAACTGATCGATGCGGTTCCGGATGGTTTCCAACGCCTGGTTGATGGCGGAATCCTTGATGCGCTTGGTTTCCGGCTCACGAAGCTCCCACACCATGCCGTTCGCCGACCCCGCCGATTCCTTCTCGACGAAAATCGGAAAATTATCGATCAGTTTCTGGGCGGAGGCCTTCGTCTCGGCATTCTGCAGCTGGACCGCGATCTGATCATGCCCGGTTCGCTTGACCGAGTCGACCGCGAGCTTCTTCTCGGTCAAGAGATCCTGCAGCGCGGTGACGGAACGATCGACCGCGATCTCCACGGCACGGTCCTCGTCCACCTCCAGGACCATATGGATGCCGCCCTGCAAATCCAGCCCCAACGTAATTCCCTTGTTGGGGAGAACTCCCTTCACCCAGCCAGGCAAGGCTTGATACACCGGCTGATAGGACGGGAGAAAGGCCACCACCGATACCAAGATGACCAGGGTTAATAACCAGAGCCGCCCACTTACCTTTTTCATGTCGTCCGTGACCCCTTATCCCGTTTGAACTATGCGTCCTTGTCCTTATCTTTATCCTTATCTTTATCCTTGTCTTTGTCCTTATCTTCCTCTTCGCCGCGCACGCGCGCAACATTCTCGCGCTGCATTTTGACCTTGGTATTATCGGCGATCTGCAACGTCACCGTTTCTTTCCCGATGTTGGTGATGGTGCCCCAGATTCCTGACGTCGTGATCACTTTGTCGCCCTTCTTCAAGGCATCCAACAGGGCCTGCTGCTGCTTTTGCTTCTTCTGTTGAGGCCGGATCAGAAGAAAATAAAAAATGACAAAGATCAAGAGGAAGGGGAGCAACGATAATATCCCGCTCGCCCCTCCACTGGCGGATGCGCCGCCGCTCGTCCCCTCAGCCCAGGCAATCGATTCCATCAACATCGAGCTCATCCCCTTCTTCTATATATGACCGTTCCCATGCAAATCTCCACACGGTTCTTCACACGCCGCTAGACCGGCCATCACCGCCTGGCGGTTGGAGTTCCGATAAAATGTTTCCCGAAATTCGGGAAAGGTTCCCTCTGTCAACGCCTCTCGTATTCGGCGCATCAATTCAGAGAAATACCATAAGTTATGAATCGTGTTGAGCCGCGCTCCCAGCATTTCCTTGACCATAAACAAGTGGTGCAAATAAGCCCGTGAGTATCGCCGGCATACCGGACACGCGCAATCAGGATCGATCGGTCGTTCGTCCTCGGCATACCGTGCTTGTTTGATGACGACCCGACCGGCGGAGGTAAAGAGAGAGCCTGTTCTGCCATGGCGCGAGGGGACGACGCAATCGAAAAGATCGACACCCCGAGCCACCCCTTCAAGCAGATCTTCCGGATGTCCGACCCCCATAAGATACCGGGGCTTGTTTTCCGGCAACTCAGGAACCGTCACATCGAGCATCGCATACATGTCGGATTTACCTTCTCCGACCGACAACCCGCCGATGGCGTAGCCCTCGAACCCCAATCGCACAAGCTCCCTTGCCGAGGCTACGCGCAAGTCCGGTTCCAATCCACCCTGAACAATGCCGAACAAGGCCTGGTCCGTTCGTCGCCTGCTGGCCTGACAGCGCTCAGCCCACAGCTTCGTTCGGCGCACACCATCCTGGATGGTCTCTCGATCGGCAGGCAAGGCCACACACTGATCGAGCGCCATGATGATATCGGCGCCCAACGCCTCTTCGATTTCCATCGCCTTTTCCGGCGTCAGGAAATGCGTCGACCCATCGATGTGCGATTGAAACGTGACGCCCTCGTCGGTGATCTCGCACAACTTGGCTAAACTGAAAATCTGAAATCCCCCGCTGTCGGTGAGGATCGCTCCCGGCCAGCCGGTGAAGGCATGAAGCCCCCCCATGTCGGCCACGATCTTGTGACCAGGACGCAGGTACAGGTGATATGCATTGTTGAGGATGAGTCCAAATCCGAGGCGTTGCAGGTCCTCCGGTTCGAGCCCCTTGACAGGGCCCAACGAGCCGACCGGCATGAACGCCGGCGTTCGAACCTCTGCATGACCGGTCGTGAGCAGACCGATGCGGCCCTTGGAGTGCTGATCGGATTGTTGAACGTGGTACTGCATCATCTTCTGCGGGGTCTGACCCGTTACATGTGCTCCGGAGCGGAGATACCGAGCACATTGAGCCCATTTCGAAGAACCTGTTGGACCGCGCTCATCAAAACCAGTCGCGCGGCAGTCCGGTTGGGCATGAGCGCTTCAGCAGGGACTGACTCCTTGTTCTCGTGATCCGGCTCCGGAGGCAACACCCGATGTTTGTTATAAAACGTATGGAGAAGCGCCGCCAACTGTTGAAGGTAATAGGTCACACGGTGCGGTTCAAAAGCCAGCGCGCTCGCCTGAACGACCTCAGGGTACGAGGACAGTTTCTTCATCAACCCCAATTCATCGGGATCCGCCAACACCGTCAGGTCCGTCCCCTCCGCAGATGGACGGGCAATCCCTCTGGCGGACGCGACACGCCACAGGCTGCAGATTCTCGCGTGGGCATATTGAACGTAGTACACCGGATTGTCGGCGGACCGTTGCTTTGCCAACTCCAGATCGAACTCCAAATGCGTGTTGGAGTCGCGCATGAGAAAATAGAACTTCGCGGCGTCCGCTCCGACCTCATCGAGGACTTCCCGCATCGTGATGAATTCCCCGGTCCGCTTGGACATCTTCACTTCGACTCCGTCCCGCAATAACTTCACCAACTGGACCAGCACGACATGGAGACGATCTTTGGGATGCCCATAGGCCTGCATGACGGCTTGCATGCGCGGGATATACCCATGGTGGTCGGCACCGAAGACATCGACCAGCAGATCGTAGCCACGCCTCAGCTTGTCGTGATGGTAGGCGATATCGGAAGCCAAGTACGTATACTCACCGTCCTGTTTCTTGACGACACGGTCTTTTTCGTCGCCATACATGGACGCCCGAAACCACCATGCCCCGTCCTGTTGGAACAGGAGATCGCGGGTTTTCAATTCCTCCAGAGCCACCTCGATAGCTTTGGACTCTAGAAGCGACGTTTCGCTGAACCAGGATTGGATCTCGATCCCAAAAGACATAAGATCGGCACGGATAAGTCCCAGCAGTTTCTGATAGGCAAAGGATCGGCAGCGAGTCTCAAGATCGGCGGGAGTCAGTTCGCCAGCTATGGGATCGAGTTGCTCCTTGAGCTGCCGCGCCACAGAGGTGATATACGACCCATGATAGCCATCCTCGGGAAACTCAACCGTGTGGCCTGACAACTCTTGGTAGCGCGCATATACGGACGCGCCCAATAATTTCATCTGTCGGCCTGCGTCGTTGATATAGTACTCGCCCACGGCATCGTATCCGATCGCATCGAGTAGCCGGACGACTGCCTGCCCGACCGCCGCCCCCCTGCCATGGCCGACATGCAACGGCCCGGTCGGATTCGCGCTCACATATTCAACCAACACGCGACGGCCGGCTCCGACCGCTGTCCGGCCATAATGAGCCCCGTGCGACTCGATTTCACGAAGCACCTCCTGCCAGAGAGCCGGTTTAACCGTCAAATTCAAGAAACCGGGACGAACGATTTCGACACGCTCAAACAGCTGCTCTCGCTGAGGAATATTTTCTACAATGATCTGGGCTATATCATGAGGCGCCTTGTGCTCAGAGGAGGCTAATGACATAGCGACCGTGGAAGCAAGGTCGCCCCACTCCGGCCGTTTGGGGGCATCAAGACTCAGCGTGGGCCAAGCCGTCGTCTTCAACTGCCCCTTTTCCCTCGCGCCGTTGAGGGCGCCAAGGAGGGCCGTTGTCACCCTCTCTTGCACAAATCCTTGAGACACAATAATTCCTCTAAGTCATTACCAAAAAAAGGAAATTAGCTCGCTAATCTATCACATGGGATCAGAAAGAGACAAGGCGGTTCACGTGGAATAACGAGGGTTTGCGCGACACACTCTCCGTATCGCAAGTCCCGATACTATTAGAATCTTTTCGATCGGCACTTGAAGGCAGGGCTTCTCCTCACACATTTTAACGGTAGTCCAGGATTCACAGATACAGGGAGAACCTCGAAGGGTCGTCACATGATGACCATGAGGTGCCCAGCGATCGTGGTCCGTGGGACCAAATAAGGCGATTGTCGGCACACCCAATAGAGCAGACAAGTGAGTCACACCCGAATCATGACCGATATATAAGGCGACCTGTGGAAATACTCCTGCCAACTGAGACAGATCAAGATCTCTGAGCACAAGGGGTGGCCTGCTGAGAAAGTGCAGAGTATGGGCTACGGCATCCTGATCAGCCGGACCCTCCAAGATGAGGGGATATATCCCCGTCTCCCACAACCGTTCAATCAGCGAGGCCATCCTTCTGGGCTCAAGTCGCTTATGAACGCTTCCACTCCCTGGGTGCACAAGGACCAACGATTGCTCGAAGGGAATCCTCAGGGCGTCAAGATAGCCCTTCCCTCGTTCCAAAAGATGCGGGGGAACCTCTATCGTTCTTTCCGACACAAGGTCTCCCTCCGCCTCACCCACCGTTTCAAGAAAACGGTCACTCTGGTGCCTTGCACGTAATCCCGTGGAGAATGGCGACTGAATCTGAACCCTCGCCACACCAAACTCCTGGAAGAAAGAACCAAGCATATCTTCTTTATCTTCCATCCAGGCCACAGCGAAATCACAACGGCTCACGCAGGAATACAGTTCCCTGGAGATCGCTACGGTCCCTGAAAACAGCCTTAGGCATACTTGCCCTTCCAATGGAAGGCTATCGCTAATCACCCCACACTCCAAGAGGAGCCGACTCACGGCAGTAGAAGCTATGAGCACAATTTCATGCTGGGGGAACTTCACACTCAGATTCTTTATCGCCGGGACAGCCAGTAGAACATCCCCAAGTGCACCGGGATGGATGATAAGGACGGTCCGCTTCAACCTGTCATCCTTACACACTACGACCCAGGCCGCGTATCAGCATCACACACTGATCGAGCCTGTTCTAAATCGGGCGGCGTATTGATGTTGAACAGGGAATGCCCATCCTGGTCGATTTGTCTGATCTCCGCTTCAGGCACCAGCCATACGCGAAGGGCAGGGTGCTCAACCATACTGTGAATCTTCCGATTATGGAGGGTCATCATTTCTTCGATAACCGGAAGGCAGTTTCGGCTGTAGACCGCATGGGTCGGCTGGAGACGAGTCGCCCACCGGCTGATGACAATATCAGCCGGATCTTTCAGTTGAACCATATGCCGTATGACATCCGAATTGAGAAACGGCATGTCACAGGCCGCAAGGAAGATATGCTGAGTCTTGGCCAGTCGAAGCCCCGTATACAAACCACCAAGGCTTCCATAGTCCGGTATAAGATCACGGACCACCGACACGTCCGCTTGCAGAGACGGACTATCTTGAGCGATGACGACGCATACCTGAGAAAACAGTTCACGGAGAACCGCACAGCTCCGGTCAAAGAGAGTCTGCTGGCCGACAAGGACGAATCGCTTGTCTTCTCCCATCCTCTTACTTTTTCCGCCAGCCAACAGGACACCCGTCACATCGGTGATCATAAGCACCTACCCAGTTTAAAAAAAAGAGGGGGTAGGTTTCCCCACCCCCTCTATCTTCCTACTGCGCTGAAGCGCGTCGTATGAGGACTACAGTGTCTTTCCCTTTTTCCTGTTTGCGCGACGGGTCAGAATCCAACCCTCCAGCAGTACGACACCGACAGCGATAACAACCGGATAGATGTATGTTTCCTGAGGAACAGGCGGGTTCATGAATGTGTAGAAAAACGCGGAGACAGCCATCTTTCGGCCTGCATCTCCATTGTGCCCATCCCATGCAAAGAAGACAGTGGGAATATATTGACCCACTTCAAAAAACGTATCCTCGTCGTAATCCTGGTCTTTCTTATTTCCTACGGGTCGCTGAATCATGACATACCAACGACCATTCTTCCATTCGCTCTTTAAGAGCTTCATGGCCTCTTCGTAGTTATCCCGTTCTTCGAAATCCTTATCCCATCCCGTGCCTTTGAACGCACGGAGGGAACCGTCTGCTTCCCACTTGACGATATCAACGGGGAATTGCTCATTCGTCCCGAATAAATAGCGCGGCTTGATCGGAGCCGGTAACTCTTTCCACTTCACCGCTGTCTCAATGGCAATTGCATCGTTGTAGACCGTGTAATTATTTTGCTTCGCGGCGATCGACCCCTCCTCGCCGGTCTTGGGGTCCTGCTCTTTAACATCGATATTCACCTGAGTGGGAGCCCACGGAAGCTTGCCTTCAGCTATACTTTTCGTTCGGTCATCCCATTCCAAAAGATAGACAATGTACTTATCATTGTAGAGCGATCGAACCCAGATATCGTCGATTCGATTCACAAAGTTTCTTGGCTTATGGGTGATCTGCCCACCCATTGCCACATACCGTTTTGAAGCCTTTTGCCAGGCTTCATGTTCGATGTCAGCCGGAATTTCCCCCTCAACGAGGTCAGAGGGGACGACAAAGTTGATTTTCGGCTTATCCGTTAATGGATCAATGGGCAGTGGATTCCCCAGCGTATCTCGTTCACACAGCGAACTGACAAAGTTGGCGATATCCCACCGTTCATCGACGCTCGTGTTATCTGCGAACGAAGGCATTGGAGTGCCGTTCACACCCGTCGAAAAAGTTCTAAAGATGTTGCTGACGTTATAGGGGTCCTGCCGGCTACCGCGGAAGTTCCAGCACTTGTGCCAATTGGCCGGCTGGATTGAGAAACCCCAGTCATCCTTTAGATTAAAGGCGTTTCCATCGCCACGCCCTTCCATCCCATGACATTCGACACACTTTTTCTCTACGATCAATTCACCGCCCCGCTTCTTACTCTCGTCAGTTGCGGGTTTAGGTTTAAGATCCGCCAGCTGTAAAATCGTCTGCGTCTCGGACTGCTTGTCGGTAAATTTTCGATCCTTGACCAGTTGAGTAGTAACAAAAGAGAGGACTTGTTGGCGCTGTTCTTCACTCAGGATACCTTCCCACGGAGGCATCGCAGAACCGGGGAGCCCATGCGTTACCGTTTCGAAGAGATCGTTTTGTCCAGGGATGGGCTTCTTGGCATCGAAGAGCGGGAGCTCGCCGCTTGCAGTATGGCGAATTTTAAACGTCCCTTGATTGAAGTTCCGAGGGCGTGGCCATAGACGATCGGCTCCCGGCCCATCACCGGCGCCATCCACTCCATGACACCACACGCACTTGGTAAAATAGACTCGTTTCCCTGCTTCAATCATTTCTGCCGACGGCTCAGGCGCGAGATCGCCCTTTTTAAAGCCTTCGGGAAGCCCTTGAGCTGAAACAGACGAATACCCCGCGCTAAGCACTAAAACCACTCCGAAGGCAGCAGCCGCGATGATCCCGGCCTTCTGAGTCATACTGTCCATCATGTTTGGCCTCATAATCTTCATTATGTCTGGTTTGGCATTCTAAGAAATAGGGCGACTAATCCCACGTTCGTGGATAGTAGCCGGTGTGCCAATATTCAAACAAAACGACTTTCCAAATTTCATCCACCGTCAGGTGTTGCTCCCAGGGGGGCATGACTGATGCCCAGGGGAACCCTTCGTTAGGTAGCCCAATTCCGCCCTTCGCAACCCGCCAGAAGATAAAGGTTTCTTGTAGCTGGGCAATTGTGCCTGGATCGGTAAAATTGGCCGGGATTGGATTAAAGGCAAAGGCGTGGAGCCCTCGACCATTCAAATTATCGCCATGGCAGAAATGACAGTTCTGAAAGAATATCTCACCACCCTCTCGCACGTACTTGAGGTAGCCCTGATTTTTATCGTCCCAGGGGTTGGCATTGGGCTTCATCAACCGCCCCATACCCTGCTCAACGATATTGGCGTTCGTGAACTCCTGATCGTATTTCCCTTCAGGATTCACGCGATAAGGATTCTGCGAAGTCTGCAAGGTATAGGTTTTACCATGGACTTTTGTACTTGCCGGTGGTGCCGGATGAACCGTTCGTAACTCGATCGGCTCTTCGGATTTCGGCATCATGGCGTTAAAGGAAAATCCACCGATGAGGATCGGCAGGAGCACGAGATAAAGATACCGTAGGAGCCTATTCCCACCCGTCTTCGCATCAAGCACGTTCATGATGGGCTGTTTGAATTTCTGCCAATCTTCTTCATTGGCAGAAACCCACATGAACACTGCGACGAGCGACACAGTGCCATACATTGCGCGGACGCTGAAGGGAATCGGTGGATAGACACGGTATTTCAGATAAAGCAGGACGAATACCCAAAACCCGATTCCCTGCCAAAAACGAGGAAATGGCGCACCTATAGCGCTCATCATGTAGCTCAGTCCTGCAAATCCGGCGACGAAGCAGGCAATCTCAAAAAGCATTTGCATAGGCATATAGCCTTCGACCAAGCGTACGGTTGTTGACGGAACAATGTCGAAAATCATCCCTCCCAGAAGGAGAAGCCCCGCTACTCCAATCAAGGCACCGAGTGACATCAATGCTTTCATCGGCAAACTCCCTTTACTCTCCGTATGACAGGCAACGGGTCGATTAAATTTTAGGCGGCGGCGCTCCCGTTTTCACCTGCGACAAATAATCGACAATCTTTTTTAACGCACCAGCACTTAGCTTTTGTCCAAAGACTTTGGGCATGGTGTTATCAGGGAACGGCTTCACCACAAAAGCACTGGGGTCCACGATAGACTCCATAATGTATTCAGTGGGTGATTTGGCTGTTCCCTTGTAGGTCGGATCCTTGATACGCTGCGCTGCCGTTGTTCCCTCTTCCAACTTCGGTCCAATAGTTCCCACAGCTCCCGGGATCCCGGGGATCGTATGACAGGAAATACATTGACCCTTAGCGAAAATTTGATCCACCGGCTCCGATCCATCAGCCATTAGAGATGTGGCCCCCGCAGGCTTTTCGTCAGCCTGCTTGGGACGATCAGCTTCCGGGATAAACTTCTCGTACGACTTCACGATCTCTTCGAACGAGGGAGCGTCTATTCCCTCGCGTAGATACATCCAAGTATCCACAGCTGCAAGCTCTGGAAGGCTAAGCGAGATGGGTGGCTTATGAATCGCCGGCATCGGGCTCTGCTTGTCATTCGTTCCCTTCACCCCATACCCACTCACGACATAGCAACTAGGACAAGCGTGCGATTCCGCAATGTACTCTTGCGCATTTTCTGCTGTCCCTGAACCTGGAAAGGCTTCCTTGACTTCATATTCACGCTTGGATGGATTACCCTTAGAATACTTAGGGTCCCCCAATCGCTCATTCCCTCGTCCTGGAAGTCCTGCGAGGTTTGGTGCTCGTTCGCCCAGCATGCCGGCATGAAACGCATGACAGAGGGGACATTGCCCCTTACCGATCGCACCTTGCTCCTTATTTTTTCCGACGCCTCCAAAGATAATCTTCTCACCTTCATCAGCCAGTTGCTGCGGGGTCATCGAATCCCAGGTCTTCTTTTCCTCTACAGGCGGGAAGCCACCTTCGACTTGCGGAAGCCAGTTTCCATAGCCAGACAGAAACGCGGCGACAAAGAACATCATCCCACCTATCTTCAGCAGCGCGCTAAGATTGGTGAAGTACAGTGCCATCATAAACGTGGTTACAGTGATCATCACCAGAGACACCGGCAAAAGCCGATTTTCCCCGTAGAAATTATTTGCATAGTTCGCGATGGCCACAAACAGCAAAAACGTCGCAACAATACCGATGAATGTTTTGAAAACCGCGCGCTTCTTTGCTGCAGGGTCGCTGATAGATACCTGAAAATAAACTAATAGCCCGACCAGGATAGCCAACGCCATCCAGCCCATGGAGAGTGCCTCTGCAATTAAATTACTCAAGGTCTTGACCTCCTACAGCTACAACGTGTGGACTGAGCCTCCACCATTGAGCCGACCAACAATAACCAACGTCAATTAATGACTGACAGCCGGTTGCGGGACGCTACCAGGGACTCCCGCTTTGGATTCCACTGGTACCTTCTTCGCAGTCAAGCTGCCAAGCCAGAAAACAAACAGAATCGTGATCCAGAAAAACAATACGTTGAATGAAATCATGTTGGCCGCAAATCCAACCGTATGCGTGTAGGCCCAGGGTGAATTATCGCGCATGATTTCGTTCACATGCCAGAATAGACGGACCGAGGAGCGAATATAGCCCATCAAACCCATCATCCAGGTAAATGCAGTTGCCAACATAATGAGCGCATACTGAGAGCGGGCTGAAATCTTTCCCCACTCAATCGGTCCTAATTGTTTGGCCCCCTTCATCATGACGCTATTGAGGGCAAACATGAAGAATAGGCATGATAAGGTTGTCGCGACCTGAGGAACAGACAAACCGACGCGGACGTTTGCCGGAATGTAATACCCATATACGGCAAGGAAAATAATATTAAAGTAGGCGCAGGCGAAAAATACACCCATAAATATATTACCGAACTTCGCCCACGATACGGTTGAGACTTTATTCCCCCTCATGTACCAAACGAAACTCAACACGGTGGTCGTAATAATGACGTTGATCCCACCGTTTTTCGCTGACATGACTCCGTAGTTACCCAAGACCGGGTGCTGCTGACCTCCCATGGCCTTCAGTTCAGCCGGTGACATGACCATCGTGTGGGGGGTGATAAAAACCAGGAAGCCGCAAGCGAGCAGAAATACAAGATACTTGATGTATCGTTGATACTTTTCAGCGCCGCGCATGCGACCCATCGCCTGCCAGAGATAATAGTTGGTGCTTAAGAAAAGAATGCCGATCATCGTGGCCTGGATGATAAACAGCCAAGCAAGGAGTCCACCCATCAGCGTGATCCCCATCTGCTGACGATAGGCATACACTTCCCGCATGAGCCAATATCCTGCAAATGGCAGCGGGATCAAGAATGCCACACCGAGCGCCATAGCGATGTAGCCCATCCAATCGTAATGAGCGCGATCTTCTTCTGTTTTTGCCGCCAAAAACTTGTAGGCGGCGTAGGCGGCAACAACGCCACCTCCGAAGGCCATATTGCCAAGGATTCGATGCAGGTTGAGAGGGTTCCATAAAGCAGTGTGGATCACGTGCCAGATGTTTCCCAGGTATCTACCCTGCTCATCAACGCCGGCCGGTGACATCATGAAACCGATCCAGGAATTTGCGAGGAACATGAGCAGCGTCCCAATGATGTTTAGGATCACCGACATGCTCAAATGAATCCATTTTAAGAACCCCTCTCTCATCTTGTCCCAGCCGTAATAGTAGATGTAGAGAGTCCCGCTCTCAGCCACAAACATCAATGCGTAGATGTGCATGACAGGACGGAAAATACCTGACAGATAGGAGAAAAATGCCGGGTACAAGGTTAGAAAGGTAAAGATCAGAATACCGCCGAGAATAGCGGTGAGAGAGTAGGCCGTCAGGCTGATCTTAATAAAGTCATAGGCCAACTGATCGTAACGCTTGGCGAGCGCCTTATCCTTCGTCACGACACCCATGAACTCAATAATCATGCAGAAGATCGGCACAGCCAACACGAAGCTGCCGTAATAAAGATGCTGCTGGTTGGCAAACCAGAGTAATACACGGCTTTCGAAGTTGTATCGCGGATAGTCCCTGGGACCATCCACCGTTTTAGGGGCGGGAGCACCCACGACAATGCCTTCGGTCTTGTAATAGACATCTCGACCCTTTTCAACTTTGTCGCCATCCTTCTTGGCCGCATCGCCGGCAGGAGCATCTTCACCGATTGCCAGTGAAGGCAGAGCTACGACGATCGGAAGCAGAAGGAGGCCCACCATCATGCAGAGCGCCATAATGGATAAGACGCGCTTGCCGGCTAAAAGGCCCATGGATTACCTCCTTGATACACTCACGTTAAAATTTACAAATGACTTGATAATGTCAGACCACTTTTTGCGGGCCTAATTCCGGAAGAGGTACCAGAAATCCAGCCCCTGCATATCCATAAGGTAGTGATCGACAAAGACAAAGTAGCCAACCGTGATAATAAGAGAGACAATTACCGCGACAACAGGATTATTCAGCGCACTCATTTTTTCTTTCTCCTCTGCCGACCAAGTCCAGCCGTTGATGAAACTGTGCTGACAAGCCCCTGAACCACGAAGGCCTTCACTCAACAGGGGCACTGGATACCGGCAAACCAGTAGAAAAACCATAGTCCAACAGCACAGGTGATGTAGAAAATCATCTTCCCGATTTTTACTTTAATTTCGCTGTCAGGGGTCGCCGTTGCCATTGTTACCGTACTCCCGATTAAGATAGTTTTTGATGGAAAATCAGAATTGGCGCATTACTTGACAGGCACAAGACCCTGTGTTATCAAAATTTCGTCGCTCGCGTACAAAAAAACAGGAGAAACCGTGACGAAAAACTCAAAAGTGTTTGACATTATAGTTTTGGTCGGAATGGTTGTCAACATCATTTTGGCCGTGTTTTTGATCCTCTACTACTTTGATTTCCTGTAAATTCATCCTGCTTTTTTCTCCCTCTCTTGTTTCATTTCTGCCTTCGACACTGCGCAGCGAAACCCGATCATCTCATCTCGAAAATCCGGCATCATCTTGCTTCGACTGGTAATTCGAACATCACCTCCGGTCGTCGTATAACCTCCACCGCGGAGCACCCGATAGGTGCCATACTCAGGACTTGGTGGGTTCTGTTCCGGCGAGCGATTGTAGTATGTTTCATCATACCAATCGTCCACCCACTCAATGGCGTTACCCGCTCCATCCATCACTCCGTAAGGACTCATATCCTCCTGGAAACTTCCCACCGGCGCAGATACCTCATACCCGTCCTGTACTCGGGCCCAGTTGGCGCCATTGGTCTGCTCTTTGTTCCCCCACGGCCAGAGTCTTCCGTCGTTGCCCCGCATCGCCTTTTCCCATTCCGCTTCCGTCGGAAGTCGCTTCCCCTTCCAGCGGCAGTACTCCTTCGCATCATCCCACGATACATATACGACCGGCTGATTTGTTCCTTTCAGCTTTCCACCGCTCTTGGCGTAACGCGCGGGCAGCCCGGGCTTCCGATGGCCTGTTGCCAGGACAAACTGCTGATAGTGATGATTCGTCACTTCGTACCGATCGATAGAAAACGTATCCAAGTGGATGGTTCGCTGCGGCCGCTCGTCGAATCCCCCGCTCTCTGTGCCACGAACGAATGGCCCCGCCGGAATCGTCACCATCTCATCCGGAATAGGTTCCTCTCCAGGATCGCGATCTGCCACCGCCTCAACTTCGGCGCCGGTTCCAGGCACAGGCTTTTCGTACGGCGTTACGGTGGTTCCTCGTAAAATCGCGATAATCGGCATCGCAGCACAAGCCAGCAAGACGAGCAAGAAAACAACTTTGAACTTGGTTTCCAGCATATCGACCTAAGACTCAGGAGCACTACCGGCTTGATCCAGGTCATTTGCACAGCGAATGCCGATCGTCACGTCTGTCCGCCAATGCTTGGCCGCAAATCGCTTGGACAGCCTCGCATGATGTTCGGTTTCCCGCCATGAGCCGCCGCGCACGACTTTGAGATCGGCGCTCTCCGGTCCCTTAGGGTCGCGAAATGGAGATTTCTTGTAATAGTGCTCGCTGTAGGAGTCCTCAACCCATTCCGCCACGTTGCCCGTCATGTCATAGAGGCCATAGGGACTTCGTCCCGCCTCAAACGATCCAGGCGGCGCCAGATATTTATACCCGTCCTCATTGCCGTCGACATTGGCGGCGTTCGTGACAAATTTATTTCCCCACGGATATTTCCTCTTGCTCTCGCCACGACCGGCCTTTTCCCACTCCGCTTCCGTTGGAAGGCGCTTCCCGGCCCACTTACAGTAGGCTGCCGCTTCGTCCCAAGAGACACTCATGGCCGCAAATTCAGGTTTTAAAATCTTCGACTGATCGTCGTCGAACACCTCGATTCTCGGCATCGCTCGCTTAGTCATTTTCGCGAACCGCATATATTCTTCCTGCGTGACTTCTTTTCGGTCGAGGTAGAATCCCTTTAGATAGACCTGATGCTCAGGAGCCTCATCCGGATCCCCTTCATTGCTTCCCATGGTAAAAGGCCCCTCGGGAATCTGCACCATTTCCCGACCTTCATCTCCGATTTTTGTCTTGTACATCGAGTAATCCTGAGCCGGTAGGCTGCTCACCGTCGGTCGGACTTCCGACCTCACGGATGCGGCAAGCTGTTTCATCTGCTTTGCCTTGTAAGACTCATAGGTCAGCAGGCCGATCATGAGAAAGAACGATGCAAACACAAAGATGATGGACCCGACTAAGACACCCTTGTTTTCCACGAGCACCTCTTTAATCGAAAATATCTACCGATAGGATGGCGAAGTTTCAGCTTGTTCCGACGCCGCCTTCTTCGCGGCACGCATGTCGAGCAGCATTGAAATCTGGACACCGAGAAATCCACCCATCGCAGCTCCTGCTCCGGCGCCGACCCAGATCCGCTCGACACCGGCCATCACCCAGGCCAAGACTCCGCCCAACACCGTCCCGATAAGGATACTGACGAGAAATCGGCGGCCGCCGAGAAAGCCGATCACGGCACCAAGGACAATTCCAATAGCGATGGCGACCGGCATCAGCCCGCCGCCCATGGTCATACCGATCAGAGTCCCGACGGTACCCATCACGACTACCCCAAGCGCAATATCAAATACTTTCCTTTTCGCCATCACCCCGGTCTTTCATAGATCGAGAAGCAGCCCCTTACTTAGCCGGAGCGGCAATCAACGGGCCGAAATCGATTTCAACTCCCGGCGCCGCGATGATGGAGATCCCCCAGGCCTTCTCCGCCGGCTCATGTTTATGAATCCGCTTGAAATCCTCGTACACGTTCACCCGCTCCTCAAACCATTGCCCAATCTCTTTTGTTCCAGTCTGGACGACGATCTCGGAGCCGCTGAACATGCCCCCTTCCGTCACGGTGCCGTCCGGTTTCGACTCGCTCCACACATATTTCGTGAACACCGGAATAAAGAGGAGATCGGTATCGAGTGACGCATAGACTGCGGCCAGTGGCTCGTTTCCAGTCGTTGCCTTATTGAGACGCCACCGCCAGGTCAGAATAGGATAGGCCTTGGGATCCCAATCAATTTTCTTTTTCTTGATGCGCTGTCCGGCATCTTTCGCCGACAGAAAATTCGCGCCATTCTCTGATCGCACTTTATAGGCGTCACGGCCTTTCGATTGACTCCGCTGATTTTCGTGATCCCACAGAGAAGGGAACCCGTCCGCTTCCTTCGCTTGAAAATCTTCCAGCACCAGTGTCTGGCCTTGAGCCGTCGGAGGAGTCCGCCACATACAAACGCCGATCAAAAGGCAGAGAACCACCGTCATATACTTGGGCGATCGGCACTCCATAGGCATCATTCCCTTTTTAGGTTTCTTGCGACGGAACCGGCGAAAGCAACGGCACCTGTTCCTCCGGAAATTCCTCTCCCATCACGGGCTGCTGCCCCCGCTCACACATCCAGAACAATACGAGGACGGCTGCCCAAAATACCACCATGTTCAGCGTCACCATTTTCGTCGCATATTGAAGGTCTGGGGTGAAGGCCCAGGGCGAGACGTCGGCCATCAATTCACTGATGTGCCATGACAACCGTCCCGATGAACGAATGTACCCCATCAACCCCATCACCCAGCTGAAGGACGCCGCCAACCCAAACAATCCCACCATGCCGCGCAACGGAATTTTCCCCCACTGAATCGGGCCATGCACCACCGCCCCTCGAAGCATGAGCCGGTTCACCACCACACTGATGACGATCACCGTGAACGTCGTGAAGGCCTGGGGCGCAGAAAGGCCGACACGAACCTTCGCCGGCAAATAAAACCCATAGATCGATAACCAGGCGATATTCAGCGCCCCGATGATATAGAGAATGGCGAGAATCATATTCCCGGTCTTGACCCACGAGATCGTCATGGTTCGATTCGCTCGACGGTAGTACAGAAAACTGAGAGCGGTGACGAGGATCAGGATGTTGACCGCTCCGTTCTTGGCCGACATGACTCCGTAGTTGCCGATCACGGGATGCTGAGCGCCGCCCATCGCCTTGACTTCACTGGCAGATGTGAGCAACGTGTGAGGGGTCAGCCAGACGAAGAGCGCCAGCATCAACACGCCCAGCAAGAGCTGGTAATAGGGCTGATAGCGCTCGCCCCCTTTGATCCGTGCCATGCTCTGCCACAGATAATAGTTGATCCCTAGAAACAGGACGCCGATCAAGAGCGCCTGAACCACAAACAACCATGTCAGCAATCCACCCATCATGGTGACACCCATGGTCTGGCGAAATACGAACACCGATTTCATCAGCCAATAGCCGGCAATCGGCATGGGGATCAGCGCACAGACTGTGACAAACAGGAAAACATAACCGACCCAATCGAAATAGGCTCGCTCTTCGTCGGTCTTGCTGGTAAAGAACCGGTAACAGGCATAGGCCAATACCACCGCTCCACCGGACATGATGTCCGCCAGAAAGCGATGGACATTCAGAGGGTTCCAGAGCGCGGAATGAAGCAGATGCCAGGCATTTCCCAAGAACCGCCCCTGTGCATCCACCCCGGCGGGTGACATCATGAAGGCAGACCAGGCATTCGCCATCATCAATAAGACGGTTCCCACGATGTTGGTCAGAATCCCGATCGCGGCGTGGATCCACTTCATGCCCCGATCCGTCATCCGATTCCACCCATAGTAATAGACGATCAGGAGCAGCGATTCTCCCACAAACACAGCCGCGTAGGCGGGCATGAACCCTTTGAACGTGCCGCCCATATACTTCATGAAACTGGGATAGAGCGTGATGAACATCGTCAGCATCAGGCTGCCGATGAGCGACGTCACCGACAGAGCCAAAACCGCCACCTTGGCGAGATCCCGCGCCAGACCATCATAGCGAAGGGCGAGGGCCGGCTTCTTGGTGATCAACCCAAGGAACTCGAGCAACGCGCAAAACAAGGGCAGGGCGAGAACGAATCCTCCGAAATAGGTATGTTGCTGTGTCACGAACCACACCAGCAACCGACTGTCTAACGAACCGACTCGCGGATAGACCGTTTCGTGAGGAGCGGGAGCCGCCGGACCCTGCGGAGTCCCTTCCGTGCCGAAGTACACATCCGTCGATGATTCCGCAAACGACAGATCGGGTCCATTCCACGCGCATCCGATGGCGACGGCTACCATCACCACGCAGGCTATAACGCTGATCGCAGAACGTGTCATCATCATGCATCCTCGGCCCATGCTTCTACCCCTTCGTTTCGGTCTTGCCGAGCGTCAACTCCCCGACTGCCCCGTCAGGACCGACCGGCTTCCCGAGAATTCCCATCACAAACGGGCACCGTAACATGCCACTGGACAGTTGCGGCGCCTGCTCATCTTCGACATGGCGGCGATCACCGAGATAATATCCGTACACCGCCATCATCGCCGTGACCAGCGCTCCCATTAGGGCCGCCGCGCCCGGCGTCATCGTCGGCTGTCTCGCCACAAACAAGAGCAGCCCCATCGCCACCAGATAATAGGTCGAGGCAAATGCCATCCCCGGCCACCACCAATACTTCAGCAACTCTCCTGGAGCGGTCTGACGGAGCGTCCGAACCCATGGCACAGTAGGATAGAGTCCGCCGAAATAGGCACATAGGGCCAGCCCGCCGCCCAGAACCGTCACGCTCAACAATTGCGCCAACGCGGATCCTTGAGCATCCGTGATGGCCACCCCCGATAAGGACGCCAGCGCACCCATACCAAGGCCCACCGCGGCCCAGGGTCCCAATTGCCACCCTCTGCGCTGCACCAGTACACGAAACTGTGCGCCATCGGGAAACGTGAGAAACGGCCGCCCCAGCACCGAGAGTTTGCGCACATGACCGATTTCAAACGCATCGCGCGCGACGGCCGTGCAGGAGATGATGATCGCCATCATGGCCGGCCCCTCGGGATGTTGGAGATAATCATAATTCATGATCCATAACAGGGTCAGGACCAACAACGAAAGCTGAATGCCATAGACGGCACCGATCCACCCGGCCAGCCAGCTGAGAAGGCGAGCTCCATCTTGTCGGACGATGACAGGCCACGAGGCCGACCGACCAACTCGATAGGCCACCAGCGAAGTGACCATCGCCACCAGACTACTGACCATCAACAGCACCAGGGGATCTGCAATCGGAACGACATGCTTCGCGAGACGATACACCCCGAACGCGATCAATCCCGGCACAAACATGACGATCCGCTTCTTTCGGCGGACGGCATCTTCCGTCACCGCCAGGCTCAAGCTGGGAATCACGCGCAAGGCCATTCGATGCAGCATCAGTACCCCGTCGCTCGTAAAACGCCGTGCCTGAAGCGCCATGCCCGGTCACGCCGCTTCGCATGAAAAGCCCGGCGTCTTTTTGACGCTTCACGCTTCACGCTCGCCTCGCAGACTTGTCGACGCGGGCTGAGCGGGGGAAGCGGGCTTCCCGCTACCCATCCCAAAATACTTGGCTTTAATCTCTTCCATCAGCGACACGGTGATACGAGCCAATCCACGATCTGCCGCGGTGCGCTCGAGCTCGATCTTGGCCATGGCACGAACCGGCGCGGGCACTCGACCCAACCGCTGTTCCGCCTCCGGGTCCCATTCGATGCGCTCCCCGGTGCGGGGACGGAGCAGCGTCTCGTACGTCACCACGCGCCGGCCTTGGCGACGAATAGTCTGCTCCACTTCCTCCCGCACAAGCCCTGCCACAAACGGCAGCATGCGATCCAATCGGTGCAGCGCCTCATCGGTCCAGAGCAATCGATCGACGAGGCCCTGGTCCTGTTCCTCCGGCACATCGACACCGACTTTCAGACCACAGCCTCTGCATTCTGAACGAATGAACCACTGCGGAACACCGCTTTCGACGGCACGTTCTTCAATTCCTTCCGCATGCATCCAGCGACCGCAACCGCAGGTCAGCATGACAACGCACCGTGAAACGTTTCGGAATGCCTTCGCATCGTCCTAACCAATCTTTCCCGGATACAGGATATAGAGCATCGTGTAGGTGAAGCTGCCGGTCACGAAGAGGACACAGTAAATGACCATCGTAAATCGGCCGAGCGCGCGATGCCGCCGCGCGCCGTCTGGCCAGATCCGCTGAATCGTCATCTCGATCGCAAACACACAGGCCACGATGGCGAGAAAGATCACATACACTTCCAGCTTCCGCATCGAAAACCCGGCGGTGGCGACACGCGAGAAAAACAGCCCGAGCACGACCACGGCAATTCCACCAAAGATGAGGCCGATCTTTTTCCAGGTCGTCAGCAGCCGCGATTCCCGTAAGGATCGGACTCCGTCGAGGAACTGCTGAGAGCGAAAGCCCAACACGATCATATACACCGCCATAATCAGCCCGATGATGACGAGAATGATATGGAGCGTCAGGACGGGGATGAAGACATAATCATAGAGCGACTGCGAGCCGCCGAACCCTTCCTTGCCCTCAAACGCCAGGACCCCCAGCTGACGGAACAGATAATAGGCGATAAAGAAGCTGAGCATGGCGATCATGCCGCCCAACATCAACCAATGATGCGCATCGGCCTTTCGCCGACGAGCTTGGAACCATCCCACGATGAAGAGCCCGGTGAAAAGCGTCGCCATCAACTGACTGAGATCCGCTCCCGTCGTCGCATGCGTTCCAAAGAACCCTGGTTCCCGCAACCAATCCATCATCTCGGTACATGTCACTGGTCAATCGTCATTCGCCATTGGCCTCTCTTAATGACCAATGACCCAAACGACTGATGACCATCATGGCTTCAGCCCTTGCACAACAGCGGTTTTCTCCAACTCCATGACAGAGCCAAACCCGGCCGCGCTCAGCCATTGCATGGCTTCACCGGCTTGGAAACAGCTGCCTTTCTGAGTGTTAACAAGGATGTGGACCGCAAACGCGGTCGTCCACGCCGGGCCGGTCCCGGCTGCATCCAAGAACCGATCTTTAATCACCAACCGCCCGCCAGGGGCCAGCGAGGCAAAGACTTTCTTGACCAAATCCTGATTCATCTGGAACGTTTGATAGTGCAGGATATCCGACATCAAGACCACATCGTACGGCCCCCCGAGTGGATCTCGATTGAAATCCCCGGCGTGCAAGGTGATTCGTGACTCAAGCCCCGCGTCCTTCACCGTTTTTTCCGTTAATTTCAGCGTCGCCGGAAGATCAAAGACCGTCGCGGGCAATTCCGGATACACCTGGCAGAAGGCAATCGCGTTGGTCCCGGCGCCGCCGCCCAGATCCAGCAGCCGCTCGCGGCCGCTCAGCTTCAGCCGTTTAGCCAAATCGGGGCCGCTTTGCCGGCCGATCCGATTGAGCACCGCAAGCACGTTGCTTCCCGATTCAGGATCGGTCTCGAAGACATGTCGATCCACCGCCCGTCGCCCCGTTCGAATCGTCTCTTCTAACTTGCCCCAGTTGTTCCATTCCGCATCGTGCAGGAGCAGCAGATGGCCGACGTACTGGGCCGAATGCCGGGCAAGGTGCTTCAGCGACGTCGACGAGTTGCCATACCAGTCGCCTTCCTTCGTCAACAACTTCATGGCGACGAGAGCGTTCAAGAGGAGGCTCAAGGTGTTGGGATCAGCTTGAAGTCGACCGGCAATGTCCTGAGCGGCCTTCGGTTGCTCACCGACGGCGGAAAAGACGTCCAGCTTCACGGCCGTCAAGAGGATCTTAGTCTCCCAGTAGTAGCCCAGCTGGAAAACTTCCGCGAGTGAGAGCTCTCGTGACACACCACGCCCTTCTACAAATAGTCCACAAACATCAGATCTTACCTAGATCGGAAACGAAAAGACAAGGCAGGGAATGCCCTCTTGAGGGACAACGAAGACCGCCTTGAAGGTGCCGAGGAACTGACTCTTACTTCGTATTTCTTATGCGACGAGGTCAGATTTCCGTTCAGGCTTCTTCCAACTGGATGGTTTCCACATGGACCCTGGCAACGCCCTGTTCGACAAATCCCAGTTGCTCGGCTGCCCCCCGGCTGAGGTCGATAATCCGGTTCCCTGACTCGGCGTTGTGCCGGCTGGGGAAGGGGCCGCGGTCATTCACACGAACAATGATCGACTTTCCATTTTCGAGATTCGTCACCTGGACATGGATCGGCAGCGGCAGATACTTGTGCGCCGCCGTCAACGCGCTGGGATTGAACAGTTCGCCGTTGGCCGTCATGTGGCCTCCCGGCAGGCGTCTGGTTTCCTCGCCATACCACGAGGCCAAGCCCGTCTCCTCATACGTCTGTGCGCTGACCAGACTCATCGGCGCATAATGCCGACCCTTGACGGTGTAGGGAGCAGCTTTGACTCGTCCAAGCCGGATCGCCTCTTTGACCGGAAGCCCATCCATGGTCTGAATATCGTCTCGGATCAAGGGATACGCCAAGGGAGCCCGGACCACCTCAAAGGTAAACTTCCCGATATGATAGACCAGAGTGGTGGTCTCCTTTGTCAATTCATAAGTCCCACGCACGACCCAGATCGTGCCTTTGACCGTCTTTTTGGCGACACGATAGCCGGTCTTGAGGACCGAGAAGGTGCTCTTGATCGCTGAGAAGGTCCCTTCGATCACCGAACAGGATGCAAGCGTCAGCAGGAGGGGAAGTAGAAGCAGGGGGCTGATCTTTGATTTCTTGCGGCGGAAATATAAAGGCACGGCGACGAACTTATCGTAACAACAGGACCAAAACACGAAGGGCAGCGGGTACTCCGCTGCCCTTCAACATCACATCGACAAAACGAGGCTTACTTGATTTCAGCCTTGAGGTTGGCGGTGCCGCCATCGGCCACATCTACCTCGAACTCGATCTTCTTGGCTTTGCCGGCGAACGGATGCCACGCAATGACTTTATGCTTCCCGGCAGGAACGTCCTTGAGCTCGAACGATCCGTCATCCTTCACAACCGCGAAATGCGGGCTCGACACCGGAAGGAAGAACGACTGCATGAACTCATGCTGGTCGCACTGTAAACGGAAGTATCCTTCCTTCTCCGCGCCGCCTCGGAAGGTCACGGGCTTATCCAACTTGTCGCCCTTCTTCGCAAGACCAATATTGAAACCGGTTGCTGAAGATACGCCCTTCACGGTGAAGCTGTGGGGATTGTGGAGCACACCGGCCACCGACTTGGGATCATCAGGATCTGCATCGGTGTTTTCGACCTTGAAGGGCCGGGTATTGACGACGATGCCGCTGAACGGCTGGAAGTCACAAAACGCCGCCACGACTTCCGTGCCGGCATAGCCATCCATCCACGCCTTATCTTCAATATCCGCAACCGCAACGACCGCGCCTTTGAGACCACCATCCTTCGCGACTTCGATCTGCTTCAAGAACCGCTTGTCGCCGTCCACCTTGCTCTTGTCGGGAATCTGAGGACAAAACTTTGGATTCGGGAACTTTGAAAAGAGAAATTCCTTCTGCTCTGCCTTCCCGGCATACGTGACCTTCCCGCTGATCGTTCCGCCCGCATACGAGGTGAGAGGCGCCGCGACTATCGCGACGGCTGCCACACCAAACATCATTGATAACGCACTCTTCATTGGACTGCCTCCTTGTGATAGACCAACCTGCCTGTTCCTAACCTTCTCACTCCACTCTATTTTCACATCGGTCGCGAAGAAAGTTCCGAAACCAACGTCCGTTACAGTGGACACATCCACACCATCGCTGGCGAGCTTGACTCAGACTGAGTATGTATATGAAATCTTACAGCCTGCTGTCAACGTGAAACAAGGGGCTGGTAAAGGCTATTCTCTGCCTTGCTCCAGTAGATTTTTTGCCCTTACTCCTGGTAAAGTTGCAAGAGTGGTTGCCTGACTCCTCAGGCCTGACTATCTACAACAGCTCTGCTCCATATGAAGATATGCGCCTTCCCTCAGTAGTGCGTTTATGGTAACACCCGAACAATCCGCCGTCACGCTCAGGCGTACCTATCCAATCTACGTGACAGTGTTACTGTTCACTCTTGTGGTGGGGAGCGCGCTCATCGGGGTGCCCGCCTTCGCCTTCATCTATGGGTATACCTGGTTGGACTGGACCATGTTTGGGCTCCTGTACATGATTACCGGGCTCGGCATTACGGTTGGCTACCATCGGCTGATTTCGCACAGAAGTTTCCTGTGTCCCGATTGGGTCAAGGCCGGATTACTCATCGCGGGCGGATGGGCACTGCAAAACTCAGCCTTGAAGTGGGGAGCTGATCACATCCGCCACCATGCCGCCTGTGACCAAGATGCCGATCCTTACAATGCTCAACGAGGATTCTGGCATAGCCATTGCGGATGGCTCTTCTCCGACGGGCGATACTCGGATGAAAAATATGCCACACGGCTCAAGCAAGATCCGATTGTCATGTGGCAACACCGGCATTATGGGCTTATCTTTCTCTCAGGATTGGCACTCCCGTTCGTGGTGGGCTTTCTCTATGGCGGTTGGGTCGGCGGCTTCGGCTGTTTCATGCTCGCCGGCGTCGGCCGGACATTTGCCGTGCTGAATTCGACCTTTTGTATCAATTCAGTGTGCCATCTGTGGGGGAGCCAACCCCATGGCCAAGCGGATTCAAGCCGCGACAGCTGGTTGGTCTCGCTTCTGACGTTCGGCGAGGGATATCACAATTACCACCACACCTACCAAAGCGATTACCGAAACGGTCCCCGCTGGTATAATTTCGACCCATCGAAATGGCTGATTTTCACGCTGTCACTGTTCGGATTGGCCTGGTCGCTCCGCACCGCCTCCTCCGCCGAGAGCAAAGCTTCAAACTCCTAACCGTTACCAATCCTCAGCACTACAATTCGCGGCAGACAAACGAGCGGCGTGCTTAGTATTTCCGTAGAGACACCGGCGGGAGATTCCACAACCCTTCACGCACGGCTGCCCATAGCGCATCAAGGATGGCAGTAAGGTCAGGGGCCGCTCGAGCCAGTATCTTGACGGCAAGCCCCGGGACAGGGCCGGCAGACACACCTCCCAAGACTTCTCCTGGACGAGTGTCCAAGATCGTGGCGATTGTCGATTCCAGTGCGGTCCATACCTCCGGGGGCGTCGCGTCGTTCACCACATAGAGCGACGCCACATAGTTCCATTCTTCCGCCAACCCGACACGGCCTAAGTCCGTGGATGGATCAAGAAGATAGCGCTCAAGCAGCGTACTGCCGGACGCCGTCGTGATTCGGATGTCGTTTCCCAGGTCCGTAAATGCCCACCGCTCCCCTCTGGCGATACGGCCGGAGGCGACAGCATCCCATAATAAGAGTGTTGCGCCAGGCGCCAGAGTGGCTTGGAGTACCTGTCGAAATCGAGAACCGGCAAAAGGGATCGTATGTTCAGGGAACCACTCGAGCACCGCGCCGGACCCGACCGTGATAGTGACGTGCTGTTCGGACACCTTTCCTTCTGTCCTATAGACACGGTTGGCAGAAGGGGCAGAAATCAGGACATGCGCGTCCTGCCCCACGTTCATGTCGATGGACAGATGATCACCGCCGACAAGACCGCCGGAGGGATTGACCAGCAGCGTGTAGGCGGCTCCCGTGTCATCAAGATAGATGGGAGGAAGCAATTTCCACGGCGTTGTGAAATAGGAGTGCGAAATAATGGTTCGGTGATCGCGTTTCGCGTAGTCGAGCGTCAGTTCTCCGACCCGCCCGACTAACTCTGTCGCAAACCGTCCAGGAGATTTTTTCGTCCTGGTGGATGAGCTTGCCCGAGATGATGTCCTTGGTTGAGACGTGCCCGTTTTCCGAGCCGTGCTCTTCCGTTGTCCCTGCCGCGTCGGCGTGGTCATGGACGCTTGACTCGTTGCGGGATACGCTGTTCAACCCACGCCACGACCGCATCCATTCCTTCCCCGGACAGGATATTGGTGAAGACAAAGGGAAGTTCACCGCGCATCTTGCGGGTATCTCGATCCATGACGGAGAGATCGGCACGCACATGCGGAGCCAAATCCATCTTGTTGATGACGAGGAAATCAGATCGCGTGATCCCCGGTCCACCCTTCCGTGGAATCTTGTCACCGCCCGACACATCAATCACATAGATGACATGGTCCACCAGTTCCGGGCTGAACGTGGCCGCAAGGTTATCCCCGCCGCTTTCCAAGAAGATCAACTCCACATCCGGATGCCGGCGCAGCAGATCATCAATGGCTTCCTGGTTATGTGACGCGTCCTCACGGATCGCCGTATGGGGACAGCCTCCGGTTTCCACGCCAAGAATCCGATCGACCGGAAGTGCGGCACGTTTGGTCAGAATTTCGGCGTCGATTTTCGTGAAAATATCGTTGGTCACGGCAGCGAGGCTGAAGCGATCGCGCAACCGCTGACACAGCGCTTCCACCAGCGCGGTCTTCCCCGAACCGACGGGACCTCCGATACCGAGGACCGGAATGCCTTGTTTTCTGGCCTGAGTCGGAGTCCAATTGTGGCTATGCTCACGATTAAGATCATGCATGATAATACAAGGAGCGAATGGCCAATGGCTGATAGCCACGAGCCTCTTCTCCTTCCTCCCGTTATACGCTATATGCCATCAGCTATCTGCTCTTTTCTCCTTACGATCGAAACAGTCTCCATTCCAGGGAGCCATGACGCATCGCATAAATATCTTGGATAGGTGACCATGAGCTCATGGCCGTATCGAGATCAACCTCCCGACTGATCCGTTCAATCAATGGAAGCCATTCGCCCAGGATGCGCTGTCCCTCATGTTGACCGATGGGACTCAGCCGCATCGCCGATGAGATAAACCCCACGGCCGTTTGATACAAGAAGGCGCCGGCAGTTTCCTCTGGACTCCAACCGCAGCTACCCATAGTCAGTCCGAACGTCACTGCAAGATGTCCCGGTGCACGATCAGCCTCCATTTCATCACGATATTCATTCAGGATCGACTTGGCTCGAATCTGATCCGCCGCGACCCTGATCACTTGTCGCCCCATCTGGCGGCTGGCCATGCGCGATTCTCGCCCAAGCTTGGTTGCTTCGAGCACTCGATCGATCTGGACCGCTAGCTCCAGCAATCCTTTCGAGGCCGCGTGATTTGCCTGCTTGACGGCAAGCACCTCCCGGCGACTCATACCCCCACGCAACAAATCTTCGACGTACTTGGCCAGCTGATCGGACGTCTTCACAGCTCCGGCCTGTACCGCTGCTTCCAACCCTGATGAAAAGGCGTAGCCTCCGGAGGGGAAAAACGTATCGACGAACCGTAACCCTTCGAGTAATGCGGGGGTATTCATGTTACGAATAGACAAACAACAACAGCCGGCCGACTACCGTGGCCGATGACTCCACATGGATAGTCGAGCCGACTGTCTTGTTGGTTAGAACAATTGATACCGTTGTGCCAACGGCAACACAATGGCCGGCTCACACGTGAGCGGCACACCGTCCGCGGTCACAATATAGGTCTCCGGATGAACTTCTACTTTTGGAAGCGCATCATTCAGCTTGAGATCGCGCTTCCCGATATTCCGACAGTTCTTGACTGCCGCCACCCTCCGCTGCAGACCAAGGCGTTTGGGAATCTCATGATCCATGGCCGCCTGCGATATGAAGGTAAAGCTGGTGCTGGACAACGCACGCCCAAATGCGCCGAACATCGGCCGGCTGATGGTTGGCTCCGGTGTCGGGATCGAGGCATTGGGATCGCCCATCTGCGCTTGAGCGATAAAGCCGCTTTTTAATACCATTTCCGGCTTTACACCGAAAAACTCCGGCTTCCAGACGACCAAGTCAGCGATCTTTCCAACCTCAATAGACCCGACCTCATGGGCGATGCCATGCGTGATCGCTGGATTGATCGTGTACTTGGCAATGTAACGCCTGGCCCGAAAGTTGTCGTTCTGGCCGGAGTCCCTCCCACCGACCGGTGTGAGGTGTCCCCGCTGGGCCTTCATTTTATGAGCCGTTTGCCAGGTCCTGGTGATGACCTCTCCGATTCGACCCATGGCCTGTGAGTCTGAAGACATGATGCTGATTGCGCCCAAATCATGCAAGATATCTTCTGCCGCAATGGTTTCACGTCGGATACGGGACTCTGCAAACGCAACGTCTTCGGGAATCCGTGGATTCAAATTGTGACACACGATCAACATGTCCAGATGCTCATCCATCGTATTGACCGTAAAAGGCATCGTGGGGTTGGTTGAAGACGGCAACACGTTCGGCTCACCACAAATCTTGATGATGTCCGGTGCGTGACCACCGCCTGCACCTTCCGTATGGAAGCTATGGATGGTTCTTCCCTTGATCGCCTTGATCGTATCCTCGATATAACCGGCTTCATTGAGCGTATCGGTGTGGATGGCCACCTGCACATCATACCGATCAGCCACGCTCAAGCAAGTATCGATGGCCTTCGGTGTGGTGCCCCAATCTTCATGCAGCTTCAAGCCAAGAGCCCCCGCTTCGATTTGCTCATTTAACCCTTCAGGTCTTGACGCATTTCCCTTCCCCATGAAACCGAGATTGATCGGGATACCTTCCGACGCTTCCAACATCCGATGGATGTTCCATGGACCAGGCGTACAGGTGGTCGCACTGGTTCCGCTTGAAGGACCAGTCCCACCACCGATCATCGTGGTCAACCCGGCCGACAACGCCTCCCAACATTGCTGCGGGCAAATGAAGTGAATGTGCGTATCAATGCCACCGGCCGTGACGATCTTGCCTTCGCCGGAAATCGCTTCCGTCCCTGGGCCGATTTCCATGCCTGGCGTCACACCCGCCATGAGATCAGAGTTGCCCGCCTTGCCGATCCCGACGATCCGGCCGTCCTTGATGCCGATGTCGGCCTTGATGACACCGGTGTAGTCAAGGATGAGCGCGTTCGTGATCACGCAGTCGAGCTGCCCGCTGGTGCTGGTCGCGCGCGCGGACTGCCCCATGCCGTCACGAATGGTTTTCCCGCCGCCGAAGACGGCTTCTTCACCGGGGACAGTCCGATCTTCCTCGACTTCGATGATCAAGTCCGTGTCGGCCAGTCGGACACGATCGCCGGTCGTAGGTCCATACAGAGATGCATATTGCTTGCGTGAAATTTTCACCGTGCGCCTCCTTTTCCAAATCCGCGATCAGCGGCGAGTCCCACGGCCTTGGCTTTGACTTTCGGATCATCCAACAGCCCTTCAGTCAATCCGTTGACACCCTGCATCAGTCGATTCCCAGCCAGTGCCACGAGCGTCACTTTCTTTTCTTCACCCGGCTCAAAGCGGACTGCCGTGCCGGCCGGAACAGCCAGCCGAAAGCCGAACGCCTGCTCACGATCGAACTTGAGCGCACGATTGGACTCGAAGAAATGACAGTGCGAACCGACCTGAATCGGACGATCACCTAAGTTCTTGACCGTTACTTCCTTGGTCTCGCGTCCTTTCAACATCTCGATATCGCCCGCCACCGTCATGATCTCACCAGGGATGATCGGGGCGTTCAACTCAGCCCTGACCGCTGCGGCTAACGCCTCCTTCGATCTCTGCGGCGCGTCCACTTTTTTCATCTTGACTCCTCCTGTTCCGCTGACCTTTGTGATCAGTGATTCAGTCGCAGCAAACGACAGTCCGGCTTGACCGGGGTTGCTCAAGAGCGAGGCGGCACCGACCCCTGCCGCTACACGCCCGCTCCGCGCAAGAAACTGCCGCCGCGAAGTTCCTGTTTGTTCGGAAGCCGTTTGCCCTTCATTGCCCTCTCCAGAACCTTGTGGTGCTTTCGTTTTCATGTACCATCTCTCCTTGTTCATACGCGTATTGATGTGCGACCCTTCATTGAGGCTTCCACTCCAGACAGGACGTGTGAGCACCAACTCGTGTCAGACTTCAAACTGAACTCATCTCCGCTGCCAGTTGAACTCGAAAGACACTTGGAGGGACCGGCTTCTCTCATTGTCTATCGTTCACGTGAGATGTCTACCGCTTACGGGATCGGATTGTGAACCGTCACGAGTTTGGTTCCATCGGGGAACGTCCCCTCAACCTGGAATTCACGGATCATTTCCGGCACACCAGGCATCACGTCCTTACGCGACAACAACTGAGTCCCGTAGGTCATGAGCTCCGCCACAGATTTTCCATCTCGGATTCCTTCCAATACCGCCGCGGTCAGGTAGGCGACCGCCTCCGGGTGATTGAGCTTGAGACCGCGTTTTTTTCGGTCGGTCGCGAGCTGCCCCGCCACGTAAATCATCAGCTTGTCTTGCTCTCTCGGACTTAAACGCATAGCTCCTCCTCTCTAAGACTGTAGTTCTACTGCTTCTCTTAATCAAACCGATGTCGTGAGGCTATCTATATGGGTTCTTGAAATCTTCATGAGGAAAACGAGACCTTTTACTACGGAAAAGAGTCGCCTGTCCAGAATATGTTTCCATCCTTATACCTTATACGATCAGGAGTTGCCTCACCATGTTGTACTTTGACCTGTAGCATATTGGAAGAAACAACATAGGCCTATCGGGAATCCCCTGAAAACAGAGGGGGACATCACTGAGGAGATTCGTAAAATTTACCGAAAGGTATGGAAAATAGATGGAAGTTTGCGAAGTCAGGATTATGACGACATCAACCCGACGCTGATCGCAAAGCGGACAAGCCTTTATACCGTCAAATGGTGCCGGACCATATCGGCATTCAACTCGGTGCTTTTGCCCTGAGCCATCACGGCCCCTTTGGCCATGACCACGTACTTTTCCGCCAGCCGAGCGGCAAAATGGAGGCCCTGTTCCACCAACAGGATCGCGAACCGGCGCGACTGCTTAAAGCCAAGAATGACGTCCTCGATCTGATCGACGATCGAGGGTTGAATGCCTTCCGTCGGTTCATCCAGCAGCAGGAGCTTGGGACTGGAGAGGATGGCTCGTCCGATCGCCAGCTGCTGTTGCTCCCCCCCGCTCAAGACCCCGCCCGGGCGATGGAGAATCTGCGTCAACTTCGGAAAGAGGTGGTAGACCTCGTTAAAGGCGTCCTTTTCGGAAACATCGCCCGTGATGGCAGGGCGGTTCCAGTACCCGAGCAGCAGATTCTGATGCACCGTCAGGTGCGGGATAATCTCGCGCCCTTGCGGCACATACGCCAGCCCGCGTTTGGCCCGGAGATCCGTGCGATCCTGCGTGATGTCTCGCCCATCAAACGTAATGGTGCCTGACCGAGCCGGCAGCAACCCCGTCAGGGTCTTCAACGTGGTCGTCTTGCCCATCCCGTTTCGGCCCATCAGGCACACCACCTCCCCCGGCTCAATGGTGAAGGAGACATCCCGCAGAATATGACTTTCGCCGTAGTACGCGTTGATGTTTTCCAGTGCCAACGTGACTCGTGTTGTCTCTTGTGCCATACGCTGATCGTTTCCGTTCTGAAGCTAATGCGCGACCTTGGCCCGTCCGAGGTAGATTTCGCGGACATGATCGTCCGCTTGCACCGTTTCGACCGTGCCTTCGCAAATGACCGTGCCTTCCGCCAACACCGTGACGATCTTCGCGATCTGCTTCACAAAATCCATGTCATGCTCGATCACGACGATCGCGTGTTTTTCAGACAGTTCCATCAGTAAGCGCCCGGTCTGCTCCGTTTCCTTATCGCTCATGCCGGCGACCGGCTCATCGACCAAGAGCAGCGAGGGGTCTTGCAAAATGACCATGCCGATCTCCAACCATTGCTTTTGGCCATGCGACAAGGACCCGGCACGATCATGGGCATGGGGTGATAAGCCGATGGTCTCCAACGTCTCCTCAATGCGCGCGCGCTCGGCCGGCGACGACCGGCCTATCAAGGTCGGGAAGACGCCCTTACTCGGGCGCTTGACCGACAGATCCAGGTTCTGCCAGACCGATAAGTTGCCATAGACCGACGGCGCCTGAAACTTCCGACCAACTCCGAGCTTCGTGATGTCTTCGGCGTTCTTGCCAACTAAATTGGTCCCCTTGCCGAACATGATCTTCCCAGAGGTGGGTTTGGTTTTGCCACAGATCACATCCAAGAGCGTTGTCTTGCCGGCTCCGTTCGGACCGATCACGACACGCAACTCATTATAATGGACACTAAAGTTACAGTTGTTCAGCGCCTTGAATCCGTCGTAGTCCATGACGACGTTTTCGCAGTTGAGAATCAGGTCTCCGTCGGTCACGCCGCGGTCCTCCCTTCCGCCTTGATCATCGGCGCCTGGGCTTGCTTGCGCTCGGTCACCTTCCGAATCATCCCCAGCAGTCCGTCCGGGAACATCGTCACCACGACCACAAAGAGTCCGCCGAGGATAAACGGCCAGGCCTCCGGGAAGTAGTTGGTCAACACGCTGCGGCCATAATTCACAGCCACCGCTCCCAAGACAGCGCCGATTAACGTGCCCCGCCCGCCGACCGCCACCCAGATAACCACCTCCAGCGACGGCAACACCCCAATCTGGGCAGGGGTAATGATGCCCACCTGCGGCACATACAGCATACCCGCCAATCCAGCCAGTCCCGCGGAGACCACGAAGACAAAGAGCTTGTACATCCAGGGAGTGTAGCCCGAAAACGTGACGCGGGATTCACTGTCGCGGATCGCAATGAGGACCTTGCCCGCGCGTGAGGCCACAATCCACCGACAGAAGAGATACGCCGCCCCGAGCGCGAGAACCGTGATGATATACAATCCTCGTTGGGTCGACGGGTCCGAGAGACGGTACCCGAGCAATTGCTTAAAATCCGTCAACCCATTCGTGCCACCCAGCCGCGTCTCGTTCCGATTGAATACCAGCCAGGCGGCAAAGGCCAAGGCCTGGGTGATAATGGCAAAATAGACGCCCTTGATGCGGCTGCGAAACGCCAGAAACCCGAATATCGTCGCGAAGAGCACAGGAACAAGAATAGCCCCCAAGAATGCACCTGCAAAACTCTTGAATGGATACCAAAAGAACGGCAATTCTTTGACCTGCGTCCAGACCATAAAGTCCGGGAGCTCGCTTCCATACACACTTTCCTTCCCGATCTGCAGGGCCAGATACATCCCCATGCAATAGGCGCCGAACCCGAAAAAGACCCCCTGCCCCATGCTGAGCACACCGCAATAACCCCAGATCAGGTCGAGTCCAAGCGCGAGAATGGCAAAACACAAGAACTTGCCGAATTGATTCAAGCGAAAATCTGAGAGGTGGAGCCAGGAGTCCTCAGGAGTCAGCACATTCAATAACGGCAGGACCAGCAACAAAATGAGCCCTGTCACATAGAAGGACAATGTTTCTCGGCTGTCCTGGCGAGCGACCATTTGTTCAGGCATCGGCGCTGCGTCCTTTTGCGGCAAACAAACCCTGCGGCCGCCATTGCAAGAATAAAATCACACCGACCAGGATAAAGACCTTTCCATAGACGGCTCCACTGACCGGTTCAATCAGTTTGTTCAGCCCGCCGATCCCTAACGAAGCCCAGATCGTGCCGGCGAGTTTCCCCACGCCTCCGGTCACCACGACCATGAAGGCATCGACGATATAGTTCTGCCCGAGTCCGGGATCGACATTCCCCACCATCGTGAGGGCCCAACCTGCGATTCCAGCCAACCCGGAGGCAAAGGCAAAGGTATAGGAGTCCACTTTGCGGGTCGGGATCCCAAGACAGGCGCTCATATTGCGGTTTTGCGTGACCGACCGGACCCGAATCCCAAGATTTGATCGGAAGAGCAAAAAGTAAATCCCCAGGACACAGGCAATCGACAAGATGATGATGAAAATCCTATTGTACGGAAGGTAGACCCCGACCATCACCTGCGCCCCACCTCGCAGCGCCTGCGGCGCAATGACCGCCGTCAGATCGCCGAAATACACCCGAGCCGCCTGCATGAGGATCAAACTCACGCCCCACGTCGCCAACAGGGTTTCCAGCAGGCGGCCGTAGAGAAAGCGCACGACGGTGGCCTCGAGCAGCCACCCGAATGCCGCGGCCGCAAGAAAGGCGACGGGTAACGCCACAGGGAAGTACCAGTCAAACATCTCGGGAGACACCCAGGCGATAAACGCTTGTTGCGTGACGAACGTGGCATAGGCGCCGATCATCATCAACTCGCCGTGCGCCATATTGATGACGCCCATCAAGCCGAAGACGATCGCCAGGCCCAGGGACATGATCAACAGAATCGAACTGAGACTGATGCCCCGGAAGAAGGTCTCGATGGCGCCCGCCCACCAACTCCACGACTCAATCTGTCGGATCGACGCGTGGGCCGCGTCCGCCAACGCGCGCTGCTCGTCCGTAGCCCCGCTCTGGGCGCCGACGTCCACGAATTCTTTGAGCACCGGCACACCGTTCTGACTGCGGAGCTCTCCGAGCTTCTTGACAGCAACCACTCGGACAGCGTGATTGTCAGCACGAAGCCGAAGCAGCTGTGCGGATTCCTCCATCGTGTACTTGACCCACCAGACGGGCTCCTTCACCGCCGCCTGCTCCAGCCAGGCAATGGCTTCCGGTCGGCCGGTGCCGACCAGATCGGCGGCGGCTGACCGTCGGGTATCCGACTGGTCACTGGTGAGATTGGCATGGTTCTTCAGTAGATCGATCACGGGCTTGATGGCTTGCCGGGTCGCCCGATCCGCCTCGGCACGAATTGCATCGAGTGCCGATAGAAGACTGGCATCTCCCTTTTCGATGAGGAGCGCCGCCGCCGCGCTCCGAACCGCCGCATCCTCGCTTTTGATGTCGAGAAGTGCTTGTTCGATCGGAGAGGCGGCTACTGCGGCAGCCTCCGTAGCCAACGGTTGCCCTGCCACTGTCGTTCCTTGTGAAACGATCAGGAGGAAAAGAACAATAACGATTTTGGAGAATGGAACTAATCCTCTACGCATGGATCTCCATTTTGGTGATAGCGTCCGGCCCAATATCGGTCAGGCCCGTCCGCGCCGCTCTTCATCGAATACATGGATCGGACATGGACCACCGGACAAAGCCTGACACGCAGTCCACATTCGTGATCGAACCCGCCCTATCGCTACTTCTGATAGGTCTCGTGATGATTCACCCAATTGCACTCCTTCTCTGGGTTCGCCTAATCACTCCACGGTTCAGGTTTCACCAAGCCTTAAAACCGGTGCATGCCCTTGAAGTGGTGTATCCACACTAATTGATGCAGTAATCATTCTATCCATGTTGCGGCGTTAGATATCTCATAAAAGACGGCGTAGTTCTATCGGGGAAATCCTGAAAGATTGGCGGGAGATCCCCTAGGGAAGCGGAACCGTCGAGTTTACTGCAAGAGCGCCGCCGCACTCTGGAGAGCCGCGTCCTCGCTCTTGAGCTTGATACGCGCAGGTTCGATCGGAGCGACCAGCGAATCCCACACAAGCGTGCACACATGCATCGGGAGCGGGCCAAGCTCATCACAAACAAACCTCCGTGCATGAACTTTGGCAACTGACAGTCCCAACACGAGGGCTGGAATCTTCGTCAAGAAAGATTCCAGCACCCCCCTGACAGACGATGGACCCATTGTCAGCGCGGCCCGTGAAACCGTCTCGCGGCCCGCGCCTATTTCTTCTGATAGGTCCCTTGATGATTGATCCAATCGCAGCCCTTCTCGGGATTGGTGTACTCGCTCCAGGGCTCGGGTTTCACCAAGCCCTTGGACCGCCAAATCGTCTTGAACTGACCGTTCTTCAGAATTTCGCCGATCAGCACCGGCTTGTGCGTATGCTGATTGGCCTCATCCATCATGATCTGCCCGCCCGGCGCCAGGAACTTTTGCCCGTAGACCGCCTTGCGCACCTTGTCCACCTCGATCGATCCCGCTTTTTCCACGGCTTGCTTCCACACGTAGACGCCGAAGTACGCGGCTTCGATGGGGTCGTCGGTGACCCGATTCTCCCCATCGGGCAGGTTGTTCTTCTTGCAATACGCCTTGAAGTTCGCCACGAACTTCTTGTTTTGCGGCGTGTCCACGCTTTGGTAATAATTCCAGGCCGCCAAGTGCCCGACCAGCGCGCTCGTGTCCATGCCGCGCAACTCATCCTCCGCCACGCTGAACGCCATGATCGGCGCGTCTTCGGCGCGCAACCCTTGATTGCCGAACTCTTTATAGAACGGCACGTTGCTGTCCCCGTTGATGGTGCTGATGACGGCCGCGCCCCCCCCGGCGGCGAACTTCTTGATCGTGCCGCAAATGGTTTGATAGTCCTGGTGATGAAACGGCGTGTATTCTTCCCCGATGTTGGCCGCCGGCACGCCCTTCGCCAATAACATGGCCCGCAAGATCTTGTTGGTCGTGCGCGGATAAACGTAGTCGGTCCCGAGCAGATAAAACTTCTTGTAGCCCCCGCCCTCGGGGCTCATCAAGTATTCCACCGCCGGGGCCGCCTGCTGATTGACCGCCGCGCCGGTATAGAACACGTTGCGCGAGCACTCTTCGCCTTCGTACTGGACGGGATAGAAGAGCAACCCGTTGTTCTTTTCAAACACCGGCAACACGGATTTGCGGCTGACCGACGTCCAGCAGCCGAACACCACCGACACTTTGTCTTCCAACAGCAGCTGCTTGGCTTTTTCGGCGAAGAGGTCCCAGTTCGACGCGGGATCGACGACTTTCGCCTCCACCGGTCGGCCCATCACCCCGCCCGCCTTGTTGATCTCCTCCACGGCCATCAGCACCACATCCCGCAACGACACTTCGCTGATCGCCATGGTCCCGCTCAACGAATGCAACACGCCGATCTTGATCGGCGGGCCGCCCGCCGCATACGACAGGGCGTACTGGCCCAAATTGCCCACGAGCGCCGCCACGCCGACGCCTGCCGCTACACGCCCGCTCCGCGCAAGAGACTGCGGCCGTGAGGACCC